>JAKEHA010000260.1 GCA_022615275.1 Candidatus Latescibacterota bacterium | reverse complement strand
GCTCGAACTCGATCTGCATGGCGTCGCCGAGCTTCTTCTTGAGCAGCGCCTCGACCGGCGCCAAGCGCTCGGGCGTGAACTCGGTCTTCGTGAGCAACCGCACCTTCACGCGATCTTTGGCGTCCTGAACCACCTGGTAACCTTCTATCCAGTCGTCGAATTGGCGCATCGTGTACGTGATATACAATCCGCTCACGGGTCCATTCGGTGTCTGCACGACATCCTGCAAACGCCCATCCACCGACTCGAGGATTGGAAACGGCTTGCCGCACGCGCAACGCTCCGCGGGCGGCGCCATGACGCCGATGTCCCCGATCTCGT
The DNA here is from genome assembly GCA_022615275.1 of Candidatus Latescibacterota bacterium. GTDB lineage: Bacteria > Krumholzibacteriota > Krumholzibacteriia > WVZY01 > JAKEHA01 > JAKEHA01. The sequence goes on along the minus strand of JAKEHA010000260.1, from coordinate 5,136 downwards.
AACGAATGAAGGGCGTGGCCGCGTTGTGGAAGTCGGTGACGACGATCCGGCCTTCGGTCCCCGCGGGAACCGGCTGCCCGCGTTCATCGACCACTTCCACGAGCAGATTGTCGATATTGAGGTGATAGCCGGCGTGGCGTTCGCACTCCATGCCGATGCTCATGAACTCGCGGCACCCGTAGGACAGAAACACCTCGTCCACCAGGTACTGTCGTAACAGCTCGCGTTGGCCCGGCTGCAACCCCTCGGCCGCGTTGACGAGCGTCTTCGCCTTCCACGTGAGCGCCCCCGGGTGATCGCGCACGTAACGCGCGATGTCGACCAACTGCCCGGTGTAGCCCACGATCGCGTGGGGCCGGAAGCGATTGATGAGCCGAACGCACGCCTCGCGCTCGGCGTCCCCGAACTGCTGGAACGCGTCGAAGAGGGCGCGCCGCTGCAACGCCATGTGGACGCCGTGCTTGATCCTCTGCTCGAGGTCGGGCCGCTTCTGCTCCGCCGCCCATACGTACAGGCTCCTGCGCCCTTCTTCCGCCTGCGCCCACGCGTATGCGCGGTCGACGACGGCGTTGCGCCATTCCCAGCTCTCGCGCGTGATGTGGAAACGAACCGGCAGCGAGGTGGATCCGCTGGTCTGGTGCGCGAACATCGAGTCGCGCGGCCGCTCCTGCTGGGCGAAGAACTCGCGCTGGTCGTGGCGCGTCCACACCGGGAGTTCTTCCGGGCGGATCGATTCTCCGGGCTTCGGGAGCGAACCCCGGTGCGCCTTCGCCCGCTCGGCATAGAAGGGAAAGCGCGCGACCGAGCGATGGACGTGCTCGATGAATCCGCGGTCATTGAGCCGCGCGATTTCTTCGCGCGAGAGCCGCTGGTTGGCGTCGACGCGTCGTCGAATCGACCGGCGATGGTATCCACGCAACTCGCCATAAAGGATGCTCAGCAGGACGGCCGCATTCATGCGCGGAATCTACCACGCGGCCCGACGCCCGCACCACGCTTGACTCGCCCGCCGATTGGGCGTTCAATAGTCCCTCCCCACGCCGTGTTCGAAAGGAGTGCTTGGATGGTCCGACGTCTTTGGGTCGTCTTGGGTCTCGCTGCGTGCTGGGCACTGACGGTCGCGGCTCCCGGTGCCGCCCAAATCCCCGACACGTTCACCAACCTCAAGGTCCTGCCGAAGGACATCAAGAAGAACGAACTCGTGAGCATCATGCGCGGCTTTTCGTTCGCGCTCAACGTGCGCTGCATCCACTGCCACAAGGGCGACGACCCCGCGGACCTCTCGACGGTGGACTTCGCATCCGACGAGCGGGAGAACAAGCGCATCGCGCGCACCATGATGGACATGACGACGGGGATCAACGCCACCCTGCAAACGGAGATCGGGGCGGTGCGCCCCAAGCACCTCGAGGTCACGTGCTTCACCTGCCACCACGGCAACCGGCGCCCGGAGACGCTCGAGCACGCGCTCGTCACCGAACTGGACGCGCAGGGGGTCGACTCGACGGTGGTACTCTATCGCCGGCTGCGCGGCGAGTTCTACGGGGGTGCGGCCTACGACTTCGGCGAGTGGTCGTTGATCTCGATTGCCGAGAACCTCTCGCGGGATCCCAAGAAGCTCGACGCCGCACTCGCGCTCCTCAACGAGAACCTGGTGCACCACGACCAATCCGCGGGCACCTACGCGCGCATCGCGGAAACCCATCTCGCGCGGGGCGACACCACCTCCGCGATGGCGAGCTTCGAGAAGGCGCTGGCGCTCGCGCCCGAAGACCCGTGGCTCAAGCGCCGCGTGGAGCGTCTCAAGACGAAGAAATAGCGCCAGATTGGCCGTTATCCACAGCAATCGCGGGGCTCACTTCATTGGGACTTGACACTGGGGTCGAGCTGGTCTTTAAATTCGGACCGTTCAGAACGTTCTGTAATCACACCCAATTTCAACTAGATACATGACCGCACGCCGCGCTTCGACGCACGATATCTTCATCGAAGGATGGGGCCGTCTGGGACCCTCGTGGGGCATCAGCAAGATGATGGCGGAGATTTACGCCCTTCTGTATGTGAGCCCTTCTCCTCTGACGCTCGAAGACATGTCGCGCAAGCTCGCGACCAGCCGCAGCAACGTCAGCACCAACGTGCGCGGCCTGCTCGACCTGGGAGTCGTTCACAAGATGATCGTGCGCGGAGAGCGCAAGGACTACTACACGGCCGAGGACGATATCACCAAGGTGGCGAAGCTCCTCGCACTCGCCAAGAAGCGCAAGGAGCTCGACCCGGCCATGGAAACCGTGGAGAAGGCGCTGGCCGCCGCCCACGACGCCCGCGACTCCGATACCGCGCAGAAGCTCGAGGAGCTCAAGCGCCACATGGATTTCGTCAACGCCATCTTTCACGCGTTCGCGGGGGGAGAAGCGGACCCCAAGAGCCTCGCCCGCGTGATTCGGGTGAAGGACACGCTCTCATAGAAAGGGACCCATGATCCACGCGCTGAAGAAGTACGACGTGCTTCGCGACATCGTCGACCGCTGCAACGCGGTCGTCGTCGAGCGCATCAAGGACAACCAGCTCCGCGAGGCCAACATCGCGCTCGAGAGCTTCAACAACGGCGGCAAGCGCCTGCGTCCCATTCTGCTCGTTCTCTCCGCCAAGGCGCCGGACGGCGGGGCGCTGTCCGACATCGACGAATCGCTCATCCAACTCGCGGGCGCGGTCGAATTGGTCCACCTCGCCACGCTCTTCCACGACGACGTCATCGACCAGGTCGACACGCGCCGCACGAAGCTCTCCGCGCGCTTGAAGTACGGCAACTACGCGTCGGTCCTCTCCGGCGACTTCGCGCTGGCGGAAGCACTCGATCTGGTGCACAAGAGCGGTGTCGCCGCGGCCATGCCGGAATTCATTCGTACCCTGCGCACGCTGGTGCGCGGCGAAAGCCTGGAGACGACGCACAAGTACGACTTCACGCTCAACGACGCCCAGTATTACGAGATCATCTCCGAGAAGAGCGCGTCGCTGTTCGCGCTCTCGTGCAAGGCGGGTGCGCTCGCGAGCGGCGCCGAATTCGCCGACGGACTGGGCCATTTCGGGTGGAACCTGGGCATGGCGTTCCAGATGATCGACGACCTGGACGACATGCTCGACAATCCGCAGCGCTCCTACGACTGCGACCTGCGCAACGGCTACATCGCGCTCCCCATGATTCGCGTGCTCGATTTACTCAAGGACGGGCACCGCGAGCGCCTGGTCCGCATCATCGAGGCGGGCGACTTCAAGCCCGAGAACGAGCGCTACATCGTCGGCTTGTGCCTCGAGTACGGCGCCATCGCGCAGACCCACCAGGCCATCGACCGCCACCTCGAGCGCGCCGGCGACACCTTGTCCCGCTTCTCGCCCTCTCCGGCCAAGGATCTCCTCTCCGGCGTGGTCAAGGACTTGCGCGCCTACGCGGTCCAGCAGGTCGAGAACTTCGCGGGCTTCGCCCGCGAAGCGACCGGCTAGGCGCTCGCTGGACACGGCTGGCAGGTTTCTGGCATTATGCGGCCCGGCCGGGACCCGAGAACGCCGGCGGTGTATACTCCACACCCATGAGAAGCCTCTTCGTCGTCGCATTCGCCGTTTCCACGCTGCTTCGGCCCAGCCTCGTGCTGTGCATGGAGCAAACGGGCGACATTCGTCTCGAGCGCCAAGAGGCGGTCTGCTGCGAGTCCGAGCACGCCTCCGCCGACATCGCGTTCAGCGCCAGGGCCGCGGACGACTGCGACGGCTGCGTCGACGTCAATTTGGCGATTCACTCGTTGACCCTCAAGCGGGTCGCAACGCCCAGCCCCTCCGCGGTACCGTTCTTCGTAATGCCGGCCCCGGCGCAGGCTCCGCTGGCGAGAAGCTTGGCGACGATTTCGATCGACGCACATCACGCAATCCAATCCCTCGTCCTTTCCACCATCGTCATTCGTTGCTGAGTCCACACCCGCGCACGCGGGTTCTCTTCCTTCGTTCGTGAACGTCGCGCGGGTTCGCGCGACGCTCTTGCGGTCATTCGTGCTCGCACGCGGGAGCGTGGACTCATGGTTTTGCTCTTGTTTCTGATTCTGGTGATTTCGGCCGGCGGCGGCGCACACGCCGCGACGCCTTCGGTGTGGGATTCCATCCCCGATTCCGCCGCAGCAGCGCCCGACACGCTGGCTTTCTCCGACATCCTGATCCGCGTCAAGCACGGCAGCGCCGCGCTGCGCGCCCTTCCCTACCGCGTAACCGCGGCAACCGCGCTGTTCGAACAGGCCGGCGCGTGGCCAAACCCGTCCGTGCTGGCGGAGGCGGAGAACGTCGACGGCAGCTACTCGGGTCTCGACCAGTCCGAGTTCTCGCTCTGGCTCTCCCAGGAGTTCGAGCTGGGCGGGAAGCGCTCGAGGCGCATGGAGCAGGCCTCGCGCGCCGTCGACGAGGCGGCGCTGGAGTCCGGGACCGAGTCGTTCGCGGTCTACCTGGACGCGAAGTCGCGCTACGCCGCCGTGGTGCACGCGGAGGAGCGCGTTCGGCTCGCCGTCGATGCCGAAGGCCTGGTCGCGAGCCTCGCGCGCGCGGCCGGCGACCGCGTGCGCGCGGGTGCCGCCTTGACCGCCGATGCCGCCCTCGCGGAAGCAGCACTGGCTCGAACGCAGCTCGCTATCGACGCCGCCCGCGCCGAACGAACCAGCGCGCGGGTCGCGCTGTCGGCGTTGTGGGGCGAACCAACCGGCTTCGACGACCCCATCGCGCACGCCTTGCCGCTCGTGCGCACAACGCTTCCCGCCGATTCGGGAGAGGCGTGGGCCGCGCGCAGCCCGTCCGTTACGCGCCTGCGGCTCGCGAGTGCGGCGCGCCGCGCCGACGCCGCGCTGGAAAAGAGCCTGCGCGTGCCGAATCTCACCGTCGCCGCGGGCGCGCGCCGCGTCGAGGCCGACGACGCCTCGACGCTCCTCGTCGGCGTGGGACTTCCCATCCCCGCGTGGGACCGCCGAGGTGCAGCGACGCGCGCCGCGGAGGCGCGCGGACGGGCGTCGGAAATCGAGATCGACGCCGCCCGCGCGAGTGTCGCGGGCGCTCTCGTCGGGCGCATCGCCATCCTCGCGGTACTCCAGGATCGCCTGCACAAGACCG
>JAKEHA010000259.1 GCA_022615275.1 Candidatus Latescibacterota bacterium | reverse complement strand
TAGCTCGCGAAAGCGTCCCGGTGATAATAGACGATCTCGATTTGATTGCCCGGCTCGAGCGCGCCGCGCCCCGGGTGCTTGGGCGAGAGCGCGCCCTTGGCCAAGAGGCGGACCTTGCCGCACGCGCGCCCGAGAAACACCAGCCCCAGGCTGGTCTCACCGCTGCGCGAGACCGATATGACGATACCGCTGTCCTTCACCAGCACGATGCCAACTCCCGGCGTTAGGGCTCGCGTCGAGGGTTCCCGACCGCGTCCATCCTAGTGACTCCTGAGGTACGCCGTCGCGAGCGTCAAGTATATCGCCATTCCGATCACGTCGTTCGAGACCGTCACGAACGGTCCGGTAGCGATGGCCGGATCCACGCGCCAGCGGTGCAGGAGGAGCGGGATCGACGACCCCATGAAGGCGGCCACGAAGATCACCAGCAATAGCGAGCCCCACAGCAATCCGGCCAGGCCGAAGTCGTCGCGCCAAATGTACACCAGCGCGAACAGGATGCCGCCCAGCACCAGTCCGTTGATGAAGGCGACCTGCAGCTCCTTGAGCACGCGTCGTCCCATTCTATAGATGTTGATCTGTCCCAGCGCCAGCTCGCGCACCACCACGACCGCGGCCTGTATACCGATATTGCCCGCCGTCCCCACGATCAGCGGGATGAAGAACGCGAGCACGACGAAGGTCGCGAGGGAGGCCTCGTAGCGGCTCATCAGGATCGCGCCGATGCCCTCGCCGACAAACCCGGTGACGAGCCAGGGCAGGCGGCTGCGCGACACCTTGAAGATCGACGTCTCGCCCAGCTCGTCCTCGGTGGTGCCGGCGATGCGTGCCAGGTCCTTCGACTTCTCTTCTTCGAGCACGTCGATGATATCGTCCATGGTGATGCGCCCGACCAGCCGTCCCTGCCCGTCGACGACCGGCATCGTGAATTCGTCGTACTTCGAGAACAGCGCCGCCACTTGTTTCTGGTCCATGTCGACGGGGACCGAGACCGAGCTTTGCTGCATGACGTCGCGCACGCGCGCGCCGGCCGGCTTGATCACGAGGTCGAGGATCGACAGCTCCCCCACCAGCTTGCCGGCTTCGCTGACGACGTAGACGCGCTGCGGGCTCTCGACGTCCTCGGCCGCGCGCCGCACCACCTCGATCGCCTCTTGGATGGTGGCGTCGTCGCGAACCGCGACGCGCTCGACCTGCATCAGCCCGCCGGCCGTCTCGGCCCCGAACTCGAGCAGCTCCTGGATCTCTTCGCGGTCCGCGGTCGGGAGCAGCGCTTCGACGCGCTCGGTCTTTTCGGGCGTGAGCGTGGAGATGAGGTCGGCCGCGTCGTCGGAGGGCAGCTCTTCGAGCAGCGCCCCCACTTCGCGGTCGGAAAGGAGCGTCAGGAGCGCCTGCCCCGACTTGGCGTCCAGCTCGGCCAATACCTCGGCCGCGCGCTGCGTGTCGAGGCGCTTCAAACAGACGATTTGTTCTTCGACGTCGAGCTGCTGGAGGACGTCCGCGATGTCGGCGGAATGGAGGGGACCCAGGAACTCCTCGATGCCGGCGGCGTCGCCGGCCTCGATCAGCGCCCGCAGGCGCTCGCCGTCTTCGATGTGGGTCGGCTCCATGGGGAAATACTCGTTCGCCGGATGCTAGGTGAGCACGCGACGCGCTGGCAAGAAGGAGTTCGCGCGATCGTGTCCCCGCGCCGGTCTACACGCTGTCTTCACGCGCGACCGGTTCGATCGACGAGAGGCCGCGGGCGACGACGCGCACCACGCGCTGCCGCTCGACCGCCTGCACTTCGAACTCGACCGCGCCGTGGCGCCAGCGGTCCCCGACGCGCGGGACGCGTCCGATCTCGTGGTACAGGAGCCCGCCCAAGGTGTCGGCCACGTCCTCGGCCAGCTCCAGGCCCAGCATCTCGTTGAGCTCCTCGATGCGCACCCGGGCACTCACGACCGCGGTGTCCCGATCGAGGCGGCGCACCAATTCCTCCTCGGTGTCGAACTCGTCGCGGATGTCGCCCACCAGCTCTTCGATGACGTCCTCGAGTGTCACGATGCCGGCGGTGCCGCCGTACTCGTCGACCACGATGGCGAGGTGCTGCCGGCGCACCTTGAATTCGGCCAAGAGCTCGCTGATCAGTTTGCTCTCGGGGACGAAGAAGGCCTCGCGCGCGAGCGCGCGGATCGAGATCTCCTCGGCGGACAGGACCTTGACGAGGAGGTCCTGGGTGTGCAGGGTCCCGATGATGCGATCGATGGAACCCTCGTACACCGGGATGCGCGAGTGGCCCGCCTCCACGATGGCCGCGAACAACTCTTCGCGGTCCATCTTGACGTCGAGCGCCACGATGTCGATGCGCGGCACCATCACGTCGCGCGCGCGCTTCTCGCCGAAGTCGGCGATGCTCGAGATGATGCGGTGCTCTTCCCCCTCGGCGGCGTCTTCGCCGCGCGTCCCTACCAGTTCCATCTTCTCCGCCAGCGGGATCACCTCGAACGCGAACAGGCGCGGGAGCGCGGGCGACGCGCGGCCCAAGAGCCGCGAGCCCAGGATGGCGACCGGACGCAGCAGGTACACGACGGGAATCACGATCGGGCGTACGAAACGCAGCAGCGATCCGGCCCCTTCGAGCGCCAGCGCGCGCGCCGCGAAGGTCGGCAAGAGGAGCGAAGCGGCCGCGAACACACCCGCGCCCACCGGTCCCGCCGCGTGGACCAGCGCTACCGCCGAAACCACCACCGCCAGCATCGCGACGCCGCGCGCGATGCCCAGCGCCACGCCGGTATGCACGGGGTCGTCCACCGCGCGCCGGTGCAGCCAGTCGCCGCCCGCTTCGTCCTGCTCGGTGCGGCGCAGCGAGAGCACCCCGAGCGAGGTGAGCGCCGCGGACAGCGCCGCCAGAAAACCGACCGAGACGACGTAGATCGCGACGATCAGGCTACTACTCATATACCTCCTGCCCGGTCACGAGCGCGTGAGCGAGCGTCCGGGCTTCATCAGAACAACTCGCGCACGACGCGCGCGGGCAACACACGCTTGAGCACGGCGCGTTCGCGGCGCTCCATGCGCGCGGCGTCCGCGTCGGTCTCGTGGTCGTACCCGGCGACGTGCAACAGTCCGTGCACGACGATGCGCACCGCGAGGTGGCGCGCTTCCACCCCCATGCGACGCGCGTCGCGCGTGAGCGTTTCGTGGGACACGAACACGTCGCCGACGACGTCGTCCCCGGGCCCCGCGTCGTAGCCGAACGAGAGCACGTCGGTCGGCTTGTCCTTTCCGCGATAGTGGCGGTTCAACCGCCGCATCTCGCGATCGCCGACCACCACCAGATTCACCGTATAGCCGCGGCGTCCCACGCCCGCGGCCGCGCGCGCAACGCGGCGGCGCCAGGCTGCGTCCATCCAGCGCGGTCGCCGGCCGCTAGCCCGACTCAGCGACACTCTCATCCGCGGCGTTCCAGTCCTCGCGTGCGCCCGCGCGCTCCGTCGTCCGCTCCGCGTCCTGACCCGGGTACGCGACGCGTTTGTGATAGACCGTGGTCATCACCGTCACCAGTTTCTCCTTGATGACCGCGAGATCCGAAAGTGTGATGCCGCTGTCGTCCAGCTCGCCCTCGTGCGCGCGCTGGTCGACCAGGCGCGTCACCATGGAACGAATGTGCGCGGGTGAGGGGTCCTTGAGCGAACGCACCGCGGCTTCCACGGCGTCGGCGCACATGATCAATGCCGACTCCTTGCTGCGCGGGCGCGGGCCCGGATAACGAAAATCGTCGCGATTGACGTTCCCGTGGGCGTCGCCTTCGAGCGCCTTGTGATAGAAGTACGACATCAGGGTGGTGCCGTGGTGTTCGCGAATCCCGTCGACGATGACCTCGGGCAGCTTCTCCTGGCGCGCCAACTCGACGCCGTCCTTGACGTGTGAGGAGAGAATCAACGCGCTCATCTGCGGCGTGATCTTCTCGTGCTTGTTGAAGCCGGGGTCCTGGTTTTCCGCGAAGTACTCGGGTTTGAAGATCTTGCCGATGTCGTGGTAGTAGGCCATCACGCGCGCGCGCAACGCGTCGGCGCCGATCTCGGCCGCGATCGCGTCCACGATGTTGCCGAGCAGCATCGAGTGGTGATAGGTGCCGTGCGCCTCCAGGTTGAGTCGCTTCAAGACCGGCTTGTTGAGGTCCGTCAGCTCGAGGAGCGTGAAGCGCGAGGCACGGTTGAACACCTGCTCGAACACCGGCAGCAGGAACGCGGTAGCCGCGCCCGTGACGAGTCCATTCAGCGCTCCCCACAGCATGTGGCGCGACAGCTCGCGCCAACCCGCGTCGGCTTCCACGGCCAGGATGCCCAGCGCGTAGGCGACGGCGACGAAGATGAACACCGAGTAGCCGCGGCTGCGCGCGCGCATACGCTCGATGCCGGCGATGCCGGCCGCCCCCGCCACCCAGCCGACGAACGCCGGCCCGGGCCCGATCGGTGTCGCGAGCGGGAGCAGCGCCGCCGCGAACGCCCCCGCCACCAAGCCCAAGCGATAATCGAACAGCGCCGCCAACACCACCGACACGAACGCCACCGGCGCCAGGTACGGACTCAACTCCAGGCGCACGACCACCGCCATCGCCACCACGAAGATCAAGAGCAGGGTCGTGACGGCGACCATGCGCCGCGCGTCCCGATACACCGCGCGCTGGAACGCAGAGGATCCGAAGCGAGAAAAACAGTTCCTGGATTTCTTTCTCAATCCGAGGTTGGTTACGGTTATCAACCTGGCTTTCGGTACTCCTTTCGCGACCTCCGGTCGCACGGATCTAGTGGCCGCGCTCCTCAAGTATCCGGGGCAGGATCCCAACGTCTGTAACCGCGCTAACCGTTGTTCGGAACTACTGCGGCTCAATACCACGGTAGCGCCGACCCTGCCCGCGAACCAGAAGCGCCTGGGGGGCTTGGCCGGTGATGCGGCGGGCTTCCCGAAGATTATCAATCTGCTGACGGACCCGAAGGAACGCGAGCCGATGAACCAGGTCTACTTTCACACCTGGACGCTGGCGCACTTCGGGCGGCTGATGAAGGAATTCGCGATCAGCGTAAAGCGGGAGCCGCTCATCCCGTCGGGTGCGCCGCTCGACTTCGTGCCGACGACGGCGGCGAAGTAATCGACCTGCACGCGCCTTGGCATCGGCCGCGCGGTCCGCTGAAGCAGGCACTGTGGGAACGCTTCGCCCGTTCATGAAGGTCGCCCGCGGCGCTGCCGTCGTCGTCATCGTCTGGAGCCAGGCCGCGTCGGCACAGAGAACCGACGTGGTCACGTTGGCCAACGGCGACCGGATCACCGGCGAGATCCTCGAGTTGGATCGCGGGCGGCTGGAGTTCAAGACCGACGACGCCGGCACGATCTCGTTCGAATG
>JAKEHA010000258.1 GCA_022615275.1 Candidatus Latescibacterota bacterium | reverse complement strand
TCGTCAAGATGGCCGCAAAATCGTCGAAGTCGGTATCGGTCAGCGCGGTCGCGGTCAAGACCTGACCCACGGACGCGGGAGTCAGCACGACCTCGTCGAACGTAGAAACGCGCGGAGCGACCAAACCGAACAGTCGACGTCGGCCGGGAGATCGGCGTGGAGATGGGGTCTGACGGGGCGGACGGTGTGGTCGGGCTCTTAACTGTGTCCACCTTCGCCGACGTTTGTCGCCATTGTCGTTGGAACGCCGGTCAAACCTTGGGAGGAACATCCGATGAACCGTCTTGTGCGCCGCTCTCTGTGCCCCGCCGTGGGCGTGATTTCGCTGCTGTGCCTTGCACCGGGCCGCCCCCACGCCGCCGCTCCCGGCGACGTCTACTACAGCGCCCACGTGGTCCAGACTTTCAGGTACTATGTCATGGCCAACGACTTCGTGACCTGGGCAGACTCGATCTACCAGGGCACGTCGTTCTTTCACACCATCGAGAACGATACGATCACGCCGAACGCGACTGCGGACATTTCCACCGTGCTCGACGCGAACGATACCGGCGCGTTCTCGATCGATATGGGCTCAGAGCTCAGCGCCGAAGCGCGCGTCGGAATATTCCATAAGACGTACAGCGACCTGGAGGTTTCGATATACATCCGCGGTTCCACGGGGACGCCCTTCGATATCACCCTGGACATCGCCGCCACGCTTGAGGCGTCGCGGGAGGGCGGCGTGGACGGCACGCTCCAGGACGTCAACGGCATCTCCACCGCGGCGCTCGAAGAGAGCACGCTGACGGTTGCCAACGGCGGCACAGAGTCGCTTCCTTTCGACAGATTCGAACTCTTTTCGGGTACCACCACGACCGAGGTGGTCGTGAACAACGAGACCTATTCCCTCGCGCACACGTTCAACCTCAACGCGTTCACGAGCGTGTCCCAGAACTTGTGCATCCTCGGATGCATGACGGAACCCGCCCAGTTCCTCGCCCTCGTATCCAGTCGGATCCGTATCAACACGTATCCGGGCGGCGCACCCTCCAGCATTCGCGGTACGCCGAGCCCGATGGTGCTCACCGCGGCGCCCAATCCATGGAGCGGCTCGACGGTGGTTTCCTTTCAGGCGCCGCAGGGAACGCCCACGACCGTCGACGTGTTCGATGTGCGCGGACGGCGCGTCGCGAGGCTCTTCGATGCGCCCGCGACCGGCGCCGTGCAATCGCTCCCGTGGCGTGCTACCAATCTCGCGAGCGGCGTCTACTTCCTGCGCGCGCAAGGCGGTCGGATGAGGTCTACGAAGAAGTTGATGCTCTTGAAGTAAGCTGGCGCGTAGCTACTCGACCTTCGCGCCATTCTCGATGAGCAACTGCCGCAAGATCGAACGGTGGCACCGGTCTTCGTTCTCGCAGTAGCAACCGACCGAGAAGTCGGTTGTGTGCGAGAGCGCGGCCAGGAGATCGAGGGCGTGCTTGGCCCCGGGCGCAGCCATCTCAGCCTTGTACTTGCGAACGAACGCCGACCACTGCGCCGATGTGACGGCGTTCTGCCCGAGTTTCATAGTCGCGACGCTGGGCGCGAGGTTCGGGAACCACACGTCGTACCAGTTCTGCTTCGAGAACTGGGATTTCGGTACGCCGCGCGGCGGTCGTCGAACGGTGCCGATTCTGGTCCCTTCGCGCGTTGCGCGCGGCGTTCCGAGACGGACAATTCGAACACTCATGAGCGACCTCTTTCGCCTCTATTCCATCTTGGTGGCGATCCACCACGTGGTGCCGCCGGAGTCCTTCACACCGCCACGTTTGTCCTCGTCCTGCTTCTTGAGCGGTTCCTGGACGGATTTCGCGCCGGCCTCGAGCGCACGTCGATAGACGGCGTCCACGTCGCTCACGTAGATGTGGACGTGGGACCGGACCACCGGCCAGTCCGGCGGCGCCGGATCGGCAATCATGATGACGGTGTCGTCGATCTGAACTTCGGCGTGCATCAACTTCCCGGTCTCGTCCGGGAATCGCCGGAGGTCGACAGCGCCGAAGACGCGCTTCAGAAACTCGATGGTCGCCACGGCTCCATCGACGATCAAGTAGGGTGAGACCGTACTGTAGTTACTGGGCTTGTACGATTTGGTCATGCCATTTCGGCCCGAGTGTGGGCCGCCTCCCTCGGGTGTGTTATCGCCGGTCGAAAATCAAACACGTCGTGGTCGCGTGCGCGTACAACTTGCCGTCCGGACCCACGAGGCGTCCTTCGGCGGTTGCCACCTGCTTCCCGCCGTGAATCAGCTTTCCCTCCGCACGCACCAGCGGCACGGCATCGGTCAGCGGGCGCACGAAATTCAGTTTGAATTCCAGCGTCGTGTAGCCACGGCCCGCCGACAGCATCGAATGAACCGCGCATCCCATCGCCGAATCCAGCAGGGTTGCGGTCCAACCACCGTGGACCGTGCCCAGCGGATTGTAGTGCTCGAGCTTCGGGTGACCTTGAAAAACCGCTAGGCCCGCGCGTACCCCGACGCGGCGGACATGCGAGCCCGGACCGCTTTGCCCTCCGCTCGCCAGCGCGCGGTCGTTTCTTCGACGTTCACAATTCATCATCTCCCGGGTCAATCGCTAAAGCCACTCACGCCGGACCATAGTACGCGAAAGCATGCCTGTCGCTCCAGCCTCGACGGGAGGCTAGGTGTGCTCGTCGCCGGTGGCGCGCGGCGAGCGGCTCCGTGAGAAGCGCACGTCGAACACGGGATGCCAGCGATCGTACAGCGTCACGATCAAGGTCAATAGCAGCAGGAAAAACAGCGTCGCGGAGACGTTGAGACCGCCGTCCTCGCGGCGCAGGAGCCAGTGGGCGCCGGCCACGATGACCGCATTGATAAGCGCCAGCACGATGAACGACGCTGTCGCGGATTCCAGCGATCGTCCCGCGCGGGCCGATCGAATCCGCAGGAACGCGTTGATCGTGATAATGACTCCCGCGCCCGACATGATCTGCGCGGTGCTCGCGTCCACTCCCGGCAGAGCCTGGGCGAATATCACCGTGACGAACCCCACCAGTACGATCTTCTCCAACAAGTGAAAGTCGAAGAGCCGCCACCCCTGCGCGATGCTGCGGTCGCGTTCGTGCGCCTCATCGATGATCTCGGGTAGCGGGTCCGCGGCCAGTTTGAGCGGATGCTCTGACGGCGGCGCCAAACGACGAATGAGCAGGCTCCCGGCGGCGCCGATCCCGACCACCACCGCGATGAGCGCTGCGAATGCGAAGGGCCGTTGGTCGGCCGCATCGTTCCAACTGGTCTCAGGAGAGGCACCCATGGCGAGACTCTTGACGGTAGCGGTCAGGTCGAGCTGCGCGATGTGGATCCAATACTCCTGCGGGAGCTTGATACCCACCCAGATCACGATCGCCGCCACCACGAAGAAGCGCGTGCTCACCCGCGCGGGCGACCAACTGCTGCGCACGAGCTCGTAGAAGATGAAGAAATACTCGAAGGTGTTCGGAAACAGCAAGAGAAGCGGGCGCCAGGCGGTGAGCTCGAACGCCACCACGCCCACCAATCGGTAAAAGAACAGGAAGCGCGCGATCTGGACCGCGGGGAGGCTCGCCCAGTTGCGCAGCGTGGCCAGCATCGCGATCGACAGATAGTAGACATCGAGCGCCTTGTCGTATCCCTGATAACCCGCGAGGTCGACGTCGGTGAACGCCTGGAACGCGCTCTGGTCGGCCGCGTCGACGAAAAAGCACGCAAAGATCGCCGGCAGTGGGTACTTCGGGATGAAAAGCGGGAGTACGAACCGGACGAGAATGACCGCCCAGAGAACGGCTAGGTCCGACGTCGATGCATCCATGCGGTGCCAACTCGCAGCCGGCGACTATCGGCGTTTTCCGGACCAGAATTCGTCGGCATCCTTCTCGAGTTGGGCAAGGCGAGTGTAGTAGTCGGGAAACTCCTTGAGATGAGCGAGCGCGATCTTGCCGGTCATGAGCTCATCGTCGTTGGTAACGTTCGTTGCGGGGTCGTGGACCCCGTGCTCCAATTCGACCGACAATCCCGCTTGGAACTCTTCGAGGCTTACTTCGGCCCAGTCAATGCCGAGTGCGTTTCCTATCTGTTTCGCTTCTTCGATTGTGAATTTGCGTTTGGGCGACATTGTGCTACCTCCTGTTTCTCCCTACGCGAGATACTACTAGACCGATATGCCGCGCTCGTGCCATTTGCGACGCAATCATTCCTTGCCCTTGATCCTCCGAGGAGTCGGGGAACAACGCAACGGCTCGGCGTGCGAATCCTTCGCTGGATGCGAACCAGACGACTTTCTCGTCGGCCGGAGCCACTATCCCGCGGTCGACATTCGCCCGGGCGAGCTTCCAGAGAACGTCACAGTCTGTGGAGTCGATTGCGAAGGCGCGTTGGTAGCAATCGAGTGCCGTTTCATTGTCGAACGCCTGAAAGGCGGCATCCCCGTCACGAACGGCGGTGGCGAACGTTGCATCCCCGGCATTCGGAAACGGCAATGTGGAAGGCATAACGACGAACGCCGTCATGAAGGCGCTCGCGGCGCGACGGGTCCAGCGATAGTGCATGCGGTGATTCTAGCACCGATGGTGGAGGAATCGAGCGCGATCTGGGAGAATCGGCGGGGTTAGGCGGCGTCCGGCGAAACCACCAGCGTGCTTGCGATGCGGCGCAATTGTCCCTCATCCGCACGACACACCCGCCAATCGGCGAGTACGTCCGCGCCCAGACCCTGGTAGAACTCGATCGCCGCGGTGTTCCAGCCGAGTACGATCCACTCGAACCGTGCGCACTGATTCTCAAGCGCGATGCTGGCCAGGTACGCCATGAGCGCCTTGCCGATGCCCTTGCCGCGAAACGCGGGGTCGACGAACAAGTCGTCGAGCCAGAGCGCGCGCCGGCCCATCATGCTCGTGAAACTGAAGAAGTAGGTGGCGTAGCCGATCGGCTTGCCATCGACAAACGTAAGGAGTGCGCGCGCCGCGGGTGCTTCGCCGAAGAGCGCGGCATGCAGGGACTCTTCGGTGGCAGAGACGCTCAGCTTCTCGAATGTCGCCATCTGGCGGATGAACGTCAATAGCAACGGGACGTCGGCGGGCGTCCCGGCCCGCACTTCGACTTTGATGTCGTTCACGGTGAGTAACATGCGTAACGCTCCTTGAATCCGTGTCGCCGGAACGAGGAGCCTACGCGCCGTCTTGCCGCGTGTCAACGCAGCGCCATGGCTGGGAGCGAGTGGTAACCTAGCGCCAGATGCGAATCGCGCCGTCCGCGCCGCCGGTGGCGAGCGTGATACCGTCGGCGGGATTGAAGGCGACCGAAGACGCAGCGCCCTCGTGCGCGGCGAGCATGAAGAGCCGCCGCTGGGTTTCGACTTCCCACAGAAAGACGTTTCCGTTCTGATGCGCGGTCGCGAGCACGGTGCCGCACGGGCTGAAGGTCACATCCCACGTCGATGCGTCCGTGACGTACCAGTTGTGGAGCTGACGCCGCTTTACCATGTCCCAGATGGAGATGCTGGAATCCATGTGTCCGGTGGCGATCCGGCGCCCGTCCGGGCTGAACGCGATCGTGAACACGTCGGACTGCTCGGAGACTTTCGGCACCCGGTACTTCTTGTGCGACGGTTTGGCCGGCTCTTCGAGATCCCACACCGCGAAAAAGTCGCCGTGGTTTCCCGCCGCCACCACCGAAGCGACCGGCGAGAACGCCACCCCACGCATCTTGTCGGAGTTGGGAAGCGTGCCGACGAACGTTTGCGCTTCGAGGTCCCACAGCTTCGCCGGGTCGGTCCAGCTCGTGGTCACCGCACGGCGGCCGCTCTTGTCGATGGCGATGCGGGGTGTTTCGCCCGCGAGACCCGCCAGCGGGTGGCTCTCGCCGAATCCGTCCCAAGCGATCGGCCACGCGGTGACGCGGCCCTTGGTGTCGACGACATAGGCGACGCTACCGTCCGGAACGAGCGCCATGTCGTTCGGGCGGTGCTCGCACGTCGCTTCGTCCACGAGCTCTCCGGTCGCGAGATCCCACAGGCACAGGCGGTAGTCGTCGTAGCCGATGGACACGACGCGCTGACCGTCGCGCGTGAACGCGAGCGCGGTCACCGTTCCATCATGGGCACTGATGCGCGTGGTGGACTGCGGCGCCGTCTTCGGCTCGGCGGCGTATTCCTGCGCGAGGTTCACGTTCGGCGCCGGGAACGCCATGGTGAGATCGACGTCCCAGTCTTCCTTGAGGACCTTCCACGCCTCCCCTTCCTTCACGAAAGCGATGGTGCCGCGCATCGTCTGACCGTTCACGGCACCTTCGATGGAGAGGGTCGCGCGCGCGCCGGCTATTTCCACGCCGGTTACAATCGGGTTCTCGGGCGCGAGCGCAGAGCGGAACTCGAGAATGGTGCTTGCTTCGGGACCGTCGAGTTCAGCACCGAGTCCCGCGGCGAGCATTGTGCGCGCGGTCGATACGTCCGCGGCGCGCATGGCTCCGTCATAGGCGTTCCACGTCGCGAGGACCGCGTCCTCCTGGGAAGAGCAGCCGGCGGTGAGGATTACTCCAAAGAGAAATGCGACGATGTTCGCGCGCGAAGAAAAGTGAC
>JAKEHA010000257.1 GCA_022615275.1 Candidatus Latescibacterota bacterium | reverse complement strand
TCGGCCGACGCGGCGCCGGGCGCGACCGGTGTCCCCAGCTCGCGCGCGTCGGCCAGCCACGCGCCCTCGCCCACGCGGGGGCGAATCGCACCGGCCACGACGTGGGCCAACGGGCCGAGGTCGAAGAGTTCGATCGCGCCCGCGTCGCCGGATGCGCCGTGGCGGTAGCGCGCGGCCGCGTGCGGCACGCGCGTCATCGCGGTGAGCGAACGCAGGGGCGCGTCCGTGCCTTCGTAGGCGGGATCGAACAGCGCGTGCACGGATGAGCTCGTGCGGCCCGGCGAACGCGAGGCACCCGCGAGCACGGCCTCGAGGTCGGCGTCCTCGTCGATGCCCGCGTATTCGTCGCCCCATGGCGTGTCCTCCACCTCGTTGGCTACGGGCGGGGACGGCGGTGAATTCGCGCACCCGTTCACCCAGACCAGCACGGCGCAAACGCCGCAGCGCATCAGCGTGTCCACGCGATCGTCACCGCCTGCGAGACGCCGAGCACGCCGTGGTAGAACACACCGGTCGAAACGCGCCAGTTCGAAAGCGACACCACCGCCGCACCGCGAATGGATTCGGTGCCGTCGTCGTAGCCCGCCAGGAGTGCCAGCACTCCCCCGATGCGCGACACCAGCGACACGCCCGCGCCGGCCACACCGGCGTCGTCGAAGCGCACGCTCGCCACCACGCACGCGGAACTGCCGGCGTGCGCGACGACCCCGAGGGCCACCGCGACGTCGCGCGCGAACGTGCGAGAAACCACGTCGACATCGGCGACGACGGTGAGGCGCCCCGCATCCGCGTGCGCGTACGCGCCCACGACCAAGGAATGCTCCGGAGCGGCGCCGGAGAGCCCCACGGTCTCGACGCCCGCGCGCGCTGCGCACGACCAGCGCACACTGGGCGCATAGCCGATCTCGGCATCGGCGCGCGTTTCACTCCCCACCGGCGAGGCCAGATGGGAGAGCGAGGCCCCGAGCGGCATCACGCCCACGCGCCCCGACGCGCGCACGCCCGCTACGCGCAGCCCCGTAATCCCGAAGAGCTCGGCGTCACCGACCTCGACGCACCACGACGGTGAACCATTCGTGGTCGCGGCGTACCCGGTGGCGGCGGCGCGAAACCCCAGCGAGCGATCGATCACGCTCGGAAATTCCACGGCGCGCGCACTCGCGCACAGCGCGCTACACACAATCGTCGACGCGGCGACACTACGGAGACCGATTCGTCGCACACCCCACCACCACCTTCTCCACCCCCACGCGCGCCCCATCGGCGCCGAATGCTTCGCACGCGAGCACGTACACACCCGCGCGCACCGGCTCGCCGCCGTCGCAGCGGCCGTCCCACAACACGACGGCCGGAAACGTGGTCGCCGATCCGACCTCGCGCACGCGACGGCCGCTGGGATCGTAGATGCGCACGACCACGCTCGCGACGCCCGGGACCGCGGCGACGGCGATGCGCATCAGGTCGCCCTCGGTTGGAAAGAACGGATTCGGAGACACCTCGCAGCGCGTGCGGGGCGCCACCTCGAGGGCGCCCGCGTTCGCGAGACCCGGGCTCCCGCCGCTGTCGCGAGACAGCCGCCACACCGCGTCGCGCGGCGCCATGGGCGGGAACAGATCGATGCGCTCGAGGCTGCGGGCCGTGGTACCGGTGGCGACTCCCGGATACGCGACCCCCTCGACCGGAATACCGAGCACGTCGACTACCACCACGCTGTCGGCGAAGGCACTGCCCGACTTGTTGAAGGAGGGCCACGAGCCGTCGACGTCGAACACGCGCGCACGCGTGCGCGCGCACACGGACAGCGCGACGGGGTCCGCGCTGATCACGACGGACTCTCGGGACGCGAGCAAGAACTCATCCGCGGCGATGCGCGCCGGCTTCGAGCGCATGTCGCGGAGCGACCAGCCGGTAAGATCGAGCGTAAAATCACCCGCGTTGTACAACTCGACGAACTGCGGGCAGCCCGCGCCCGGTGCGCTCATGATCTCGCTCACGAGCAGCGCCGGGCGCCCAACGCGACGCACGAGCGAGACACGGTCGTTGGCGCGCCGTTCGTCGGGCGCGTAGTGCGTGTCGAAGGAGATCCAAAGATAGCCGGGTTCGGACAGCGCGACCTCGAGTACCACGCGCTCCGCGTCGCCGACGGGGATGGTCGAAGCCGTGCGCGCCGTGCCCACCTCGCTGGCACCGGTCGCGCTCGAATCGCGCGCCACGACGGTCACCGCACCCGGGGGAATGTCGTTGAGACCCAGGTTGGCGACCTCGACGGCGAGGCGTTCGATTCCGGCGCGATCCCGACCGGAGCGTGCGGCGACATCGTCAGCCAGCGCCGGCGACGCGTCGTGGCGCGCGACGTTGCGACGGCCGGGCGTCGGCGTCGCAGCCTGGAAATCGACGGCGTTGTCTCCCGTATCACGGCCGTCCGGCGTGCGCGCGATCGACTGCCCTGCGTCGACGGGCGCCACACCCAGTCGCTCGACGTAGGTTGCGTCGTCCAGGCCGCCGTAGCCGGCCACGTCGAGCACGGTGCCCTGCGCGTCGATCAACCGAATCGAATCGGGCCCGTTCTGGAGCGCGAGCTCGAACACGGCATCCGGCGGCGGCGTCACCGCCGCGCCGCCCAAGACCCAGGGCACGTCCGGCGGGAGCACGACGCCGTTGGGCGCGCGCCAGATCACCGTCCATCCTTCCCCAACCCCGTTGTGAAACTCGAGGGTGACACCATCGAGCGACACCGCCTCGGAACCGGAGTTCAGGATCTCGACGAACTCGTAGCCCGCGTCCGCGCCGGGATGGTCGTAGTACAGTTCGTTGACGACGACACCCGCGCCAACTGGGACTGGGAGAAGAAGAACGGGGAGGAATACGGACAGAAGAAAGCGAGCGCCACCACCCATCACCACCACCTCGCGCGCATACTAGCGCCACCGCGCCCGCTACGCAACGAGAATCTGATTCGCCTTAGATCATCCCGGCGAACCGCTTCCCCTACCAGACCATCACCGGCCAGAGCTACGACTCGGGCGACTATCCCCAGGCGCTCGACCGCGCCCTCGCCGCCGCGGACTACGCCGGCCTGCGGCGCCAGCAGGCCGAGCGCCGCGCGCGAGGCGAGATCGTGGGCGTGGGCCTGGCCTCCTACGTCGAGCCGTGCGCGCTCGGCTGGGAGAGCGGGACTGTTCGTGTCGAGCGGTCCGGGCGGGTCACCGCCATCACCGGCTCGAGCGCCCACGGCCAGGGGCACGAGACCACGTTCGCGCAGGTGGTGGCCGATCACCTGGGCGTGACGCCGGACGAGGTCAC
>JAKEHA010000005.1 GCA_022615275.1 Candidatus Latescibacterota bacterium | reverse complement strand
GAGAGGTAGATGGTCGCGCCCCCGAGGTCGAGCAGAATGTAGAGGAATGGCGCGCCCGACGGCTCGTCGATCATCGAGGCCGCGAACACGACCACGGTCACGCGGCTGGTTGCGAACGCAAGCGCCGCCATCGTGCGCGAAAAGAACAGCGCCGAGTTGGTCGCGACCGTCTCCCGCCACAAGGTCAGGAACACGAGGCCGACCAACACGCCGGCCACGACCAAATACTCGGTCGGGGTCCCGCTCAAGTGCGCCATCTGCACGCGTTCGGTCATGGTCGCCGTGAACTCCTCATTCCCGCGACGCGCCCACGGGCACGCCGCGCAGTCGTCGCACCAAGTCGCGCTCGTCGCGCGCCGCCAGCTTACCGTCTTCCTTGAGCACGCCTGCAAATGCTTCCACCACGTCGCGGTCGAACTGCGTGCCCGCGTTGTCGACCAGTTCGTCGAGCGCGTCCTCGGTCGACTTGCGCGACCGGTACGGCCGGCCCAGCGTCATCGATTGGTAGGCATCGATCACGGCCAGGATGCGCGCGCCGATGGGAATCTCGTCGCCCTTGAGCCCCATGGGATACCCGCTCCCGTCGAAGCGCTCGTGGTGGTAGAGAATGATATTGCTCACCGCTTCCACGAACTCCAAAGGCCGAATCAACTCCGCGCCGCGCTCGGGGTGACGCTGGATCTGCCGCATCTCCTCGGTGGAAAGGTGCAGGGCCTTGTTCAAGATCTCGTCGCTGATCTCCGTCATGCCGATGTCGTGCACGCTGGCGACGTACTGGATCACGCTGACGTCCTTTTCAGGCAGCCTCATCTTGCGCGCGATCTTGACCGCGTGGTCGATGGCCTGCTCGATGATCTTGGTCTTGGTCTGCGTCTCCAGCATGCGCTTGAAGGCGTCGATGGTGTCCTGCAAGAACGTGTGCGAGTCGTCCACCACCCGCACGCGCTCCAGCGCGCGCGAGATGCGCTCGCTGAAGGACATCAAGAGATTCAAATCGTCGCGGTCGAAGGGGCGTCCGTTGGTCTTATTGTTGACGTTGATCACGCCCACCACCACGTCGTTGACCCGCAGCGGGACGCTCACCAGCGATACGGTGTCATACTGCGGGCTGTTGGGCGCGATGTAGATGTCGTTCTCCTCTATATTGGCGATCAGCAGGGGCTCCCCTCGCTCGACCACCATGCCGGCGATGCCTTGCCCCACGCGCACGCGCGTGTTCTCCACCACCCACTCCTCGATCCCGAACGACATCTTGATGAAAAGCTCGGAGCGGCTCTTGTCGAGCAACATCAACGAAACTCGCTTCGCGTTCAGCAACTCGGCGATCATGCGCACGATGAGCTCCAGCATCTCGTGGAGCTGCTCGCGCGCGTCCACGACTTCGCCGATGTATCCGATGAGGTCGTTGAAACAGTGCTCGCGCGGCAGCGTGAAATAGAACGTGCTGCCCTTGCCTTCGTAGCTCTCGACTCGCACGGCGCCGCCGTGCTGCTCGACGATGTTCTTGACGATCGCGAGCCCCAGACCAAGGCCCTCCATCTTCGATTCCTTCTGCGAGCGGGCCCGGAAGTACTTGTCGAATACGTTGCCGATCTCGTCCTTGGGGATGCCGACGCCCTGGTCGGCGACCGATACCAGGATGTTGACCGCCTCCTCGCGCGCGGCAACGGTGACCGTGGTCCCGCGCGGCGAGTACTTGATCGCGTTCGAGATCAAGTTGATGAAGACCTGCTTGATCATGTCGGCGTCGCCGTCGATGCGCGGCAGGTCGCTGGGTACGTCGGCTTCCACGCGTACGCTGCGCTCGCGCAGCGTCGGGCTCAGCATGTCGAAAACGTCGGCTACCACCGCCGGCAGATCCACCGGCGTGCGCGTCATCGGGCGCTGGCCGAACTCGATCTTGGAGACGTCGAGGACGTCGTTGACGATGCGAATCAGGCGGTTGGTCTCCTTGGACACGATGTCCAGGAACTCCTTGCGCTGGAGGAATTTCGGATCCTCGGAGTTGTCGACCAGGGCTTCTACGTAGGCTTTGATCGCGGTCAGCGGCGTGCGCAATTCGTGCGACACGTGCGACACGAAGTCGGATTTCAAGATGTTGGTCTTCTCGAGCGTGTCCAGCTGTCGCTCGAGCTCGCGGATCTTCCGCTCCAGCGAATCGTACAGCCGGCTCTTCTCGATCGCGATGGCCAGTTGCTGGCACAAGGTCGTCAAGAGCCGCATGTGGCCGTCCGACATCGCGCGCGCCGCGAAGTCCCCGGTGAAGACGATGCCCATCACTTGCTTGCCGCTCGTCAGTGGGAAGCCCACGATCGACCGAATGCCGAAGTGACCGAGGAACTCGCTGCAGTTGGCGCGTTTGTCGCGCGTGGCGTCCTCGACCACGATGGGGGTGTTGTGGGTCCAGATCCACTCGCTCAATCCGCCGCGCCGCATCTTCTTTTCGAGCTTGAGCTCGCGGTTCTGGTTCACGCCCACGAAGACCGAGTGCGTCACTTCCTGCTTCTGATTGAAGAGCACGATCGCGGCCCACGGGCGCTCGAGCAGCAAGGTCGCTTCCTTGGCCACGATCTTGAGGAGTGTCTCCAGCGAGATGGCGGCGTTGATGCCGGTGCTGATGTCGTACAGGCGCGACAGCTCGTTGGCACGCGTCTCGGATTCTTCGCGCTTCTTGCGCATGCGCTCGAGCGAGGTGCTCATGCGGTCCTGGAACGCGTTCGACAGATAGATGACGAGGCTCACGAACGCACCGATGACGAGGAGCGATCCGGCCAAATAGTGCGGGTTGAGGTACACACCCGGCGACTGGTTGTAGACCGTGTGGTGCGGGATGCGATCCTGCAGCTCGAGGTAACCGATTGAGCCCAGCGCGATGAGCGCCGCCGACACGAAGAACGCGGACGTCACCTTCCAGGAGAAGGTGTTGCAGACGAAGAAGAGCGGAATCGTCAGCAGGAACAGGAACGGGCTCTCCACCGTTCCGGTCAGATAGATGAGGCCGATCACGGCCGCCAGATCGACATAGCTCGAGTACCACAGCAGCGCGACGTTGCGACGCTTCTTGTCCCAGCCCAGACGCGAGCCGACCGCCTGCCACAGCCATTCGCCGTTGTACTGCATGAACGCGGCGGCCAGAAACAGGACCACCAGCATGTTCGTTCGGTACACGAGGTCGCCGAGGAAACGCGCGGCGAACACGATTCCGAAGAACGCGAACAGCTCGATGAATCGCAAGTACAAGATGCTCAACGAACTCGACTCCAAGGCGCGCGTACCCGGGCCCCAGCCCGACGCGCGTGTCACGGCCGAATCACCCCGGCGGCCGCACCGGACCGGGTGAAGGGCAGGGTCACGAAGACGGTCGTGCCCTTTCCGGGTTCGCTACGAATCGATACTTCGCCCTCGCACATGTCGACCAGGCTGCGCACCAGCGTCAGCCCCAACCCGCTGCCTTCGATCCGGCTCGCGTCCAGACGCACGAACGGCATGAAGATCCGTTTCACGTCGTCGGGCGCAATGCCCGCGCCGTAATCGATGACGCGCAGCTTCAACAGCTCGCGGTCGCCCGCTCCGCGTTTGTCCATCGACGCCTCCGCCTCGATGCGCACCGCCGAACCCTCGGGCGAGTACTTGAGCGCGTTCTCCAGCAGGTTGAGCGCAATCAGCTTCACCGCGTAACGATTCAGCCGCACGCGCGGGAATCGATCCGCTACCACGATGCGTACGCGCTCTTTGGCGCGCAAGCGCTCGGGCGTCTGCTCGATGGCGTCGACGATGATCTCCAGCATGTCGACCGACTCGGCGGCCGGCTCGCCCGCGCCGCCATCCACCTTGAGCAGGTCCAGGTAGAACGCGTTCAGCTCGTTCAGGAGCGCGCACTCGCTACGCGCCTTCTCGATGAAGGAAAGCGCGGCCTTCAAGCCCGCCTTCTCCACGTCCTCGTGCGCGAGCTCTAGGTAGCCGCTGATCGCGGTGGTGGGCTTCTTGAACTCGTGGCCCATCACCAGGCGCGTCGACGCGATCACGCGCCGGTAGAACTCCAGGCGCTGACGAAGCAGGTTCGCTTCGATGCGCGCCTCGTGCAGGAGCGCTTCGAGTACGGCGGTCTTGTCTTCGGCAGTGCGAATGTCCATGGCCTCCCCCTATTTACGCGTCGGCGTGCGCGTCGTGGAGCCGTCTTGCCGGCGCTCCTTCACGACCACGCTGCCTTCGATCCGTTTGCCGTATTCCTTCAAGCTGGAAGCGATGTCGTTCACTTCCGCGAAGTGCTCGATCTGGTTGTCCGTGCTCTTGACGAGCGCGATGGTGACCGACATGACCGGGATGCGCTTGAGCTCGCCCTGACGATCGCGCACCTCGAGGTAGCCGCGCTTGACGTCCTCCTGGTCGAGCAGGAGCAGCGTGCCCTTGTCGAACTCGTCCACGACGTACTGCGCCATGATCTCCGCGCGCGACGGTGGCACCACCATCACGAAGTCGTCGCCGCCGATGTGACCGACGAAGTCCTCGTTGCCGCCCAGCTTGACCACGGTGCGGCGCAGGATGTCGGCCAGGAACTCGATGATGTCGTCGCCCTTCTGGTAGCCGTAGTAGTCGTTGAAGCCCTTGAAATTGTCGATGTCGACGTACAGGAATGCGTACGGCTTCTTCTGGCTGATGCGCGCGATCATTTCGCGCTCGATCGCGGTGTTGCCGGGCAGCCCCGTGAGCGGATTGGCTTCCTTCTGGCGAATGTTCCACTCGAGGACGTTCTTCACGCGCAGCAGCAACTCTTCGTTCGAGTAGGGTTTGACGAGATAGTCGTTGGCGCCGCCTTCCAGCCCCGCGACGCGATCGCGCTGATCGCCGCGCGCGGACAGCATGATCACCGGTATTTGATTCAGGCTGAAATCCTGTCGCATCTTTCGACACACTTCGTAACCGTCGATTTTGGGCATCATCACGTCGAGAAGCACCAAACTCGGTTTGATCTCGGCCGCGCGCGCGAGCGCTTCTTCGCCGTCCGCGGCCGTGAACACCTGATAACCCGCGCGCTCCAGCGTGAAGCGCAGGATTTGTCGGATGTGTGGCTCGTCGTCTGCGACGAGGATGCGATAACTGGAGTTGTCGGGTGATTGCATGACGCCGCCTACGGCCAGAACATTAACTGCTGACGACACTTAACGTCGCACAGAGGGGCAAGGAATATGCCAAGGATTGGGCGTTACGCGGAGCGCGTAGACCGTCGGCGACACGTTGCGCTTGCACGAACCGCGCCGTGGAATAGGGAGATACTTGCCGCGTGGGCACGCGCGGGCGCGAGCGATTACGAGGAATGACGGGAAACGATCAGGACCAGGAAGAAATCGCGCCGCGCGTGAACACGTCGAGCGCGGAGCCGTCGTCGCGCCCGAAGGAGAGCAGAAGTTCCGCGGTGCGCGCAACCATGGCCCCGTTGTCGGTGCAGAATTCCAAAAGCGGCGCGTGGTAGGCAATCCCTGCCGCGCCGGCGGTCGCTTGCATCTTCGCACGAAGCGGGCGGTTCGCGGCGACGCCGCCGGCCAAATACACGTGGCGAAGGCCGAACGCGCGCGCACACTGGATGGTTCGCTCCACCAGCACGTCGACGATGGCGGCCTGCGCGGACGCCGCGACGTTCGCCACCATCGCCGGCGTCAGTTCACCGCGCGCGTCGACGTATTGACGCACCGCCGTCTTGAGCCCGGAGAACGAGAAGTCGAAACCGGCGCGGTCGAACATCGCGCGCGGGAACTCGATCGCGCCGGCGTCGCCGGCTTCGGCCGCGCGCTGCACGGCGGGCCCGCCGGGAAATCCCAGGCCCAGGAGCTTCGCGATCTTGTCGAAGGCTTCGCCGGCCGCGTCGTCGCGCGTGTTGCCGACCAGCTCGTAGCGTCCGACGCGCTCGACGCGGTACAGCGACGTGTGTCCGCCCGACACCACCAGCACGACGCACGGACACTGCAGCGGCTCGCCGCCCAGCTCGTTCGCGAGCACGTGCGCCTCGATGTGGTGCACGCCGACCACGGGCTTCTGCAACCCCAGTGCGAGCGACTTCGCGAAGCCCACGCCGACCAAGAGCGATCCCACCAGGCCGGGTCCGTTGCTGACACCGATGCCGCCCAAATCACCCGCGCCGACATTCGCGCGCGCGAGCGCGGCGTCGTATACGGAAAGCAGCGTGCGCATGTGCTGGCGCGACGCGATCTCGGGCACTACACCGCCGTATTCCTCGTGCACGAGCTGGCTCGCGGTGACGTGCGAGAGCAACCCGCGCTCGCGCGAGTAGAGGGCGAGCGACGTGTCGTCGCAGGAGGTTTCGATTCCGAGAACGATCAAAGCACGTCTTCGCCGCTTTCGCCGGTGCGGATGCGCACGGCGTCTTCGACCGGGAGTATGAAGATCTTGCCGTCGCCGATCGAGCCGGTGCGCGCGACCTTGATCACGGTCTCCACCACTTTCTCGACGTCGGCGTCGGCCACGAAAATCTCGAGCTTGCTCTTGGGCAGAAAATCGACGCGGTACTCGCTCCCGCGATACAACTCGGTGTGACCCTTCTGGCGCCCGAATCCCTTCACCTCGGAGACGGTCAGTCCCTGCACGCCCACTTCCATCAGTGCGGACTTGACGTCGTCGAGCTTGAAGGGCTTGATGAATGCTTCGATCTTCTTCACGCCCGGTAGTTTACGGTGGTGCGGCCGCCGACGCAAGTGATATGTTGATCGCGTCTTATCCGCCTACGCCATGAGCGAAACACTCCATCAGAAGCTGCTCGGGATCGTCGAGGACGTCCACGAGGAGATGATGCGCTCGCTGGTCGACGCGCCGGCGCCCGAACGCGCGCCCCAACGTCCCGCGCTGGAAGCACGCCTGTCGGCGTGCGGCTTCGAGGAATCGCTGGCGGTGGCGACGGCCTTTCGCGGCGCCTGCGTGCGCATGCTCGCAAACGGCGCCGGCGACGCGGACGTGGTCGAGATCGTCGAAGCATGTCTGCGCAGCGCGTCTCCCGACGCGGCCATCCGCAACCTCGAGCGCTACCTGGACAACACGAGCCCGTCCGTGTTCGTGCGCACGATGCTGGCGGCCCGGCCGGTGCTCCACCTCGTCGCCACCGTGCTCGGCACCAGCCAGCACCTCGCCGACATTCTCATTCGCCAGCCCGGTTTCGTGTACTGGCTCATGGAGCAGCGCACCTGGGAGTCGCCCGACGATGTCGCGAGCTACGAGGCGTGGCTCGAGCGCGAGACCGAACCGTTTCGCACCGTGGAAGGAAAACTCAACGCGGTGCGGCGCATGCACCGCCAGGCGTTGCTCAAGATCGGCGCGATGGATCTCGTCGGCATCGCACCCGTCGAAGACGTGACGCGCCGCTTGAGCGATCTCGCGGACGCGTGCGCGCGCACGGTCCTCGAGATCGTGTTCGACGAGATCGCGGTGGACGATACCCACCCGCGCGGCCTGGCCGTCATCGCCATGGGCAAGCTCGGAGGCCGCGAGCTGAACTACAGCAGCGACATCGACCTCATCTTCGCGAGCGACGACGCGGACGAAGAGACGATGCAGTTCTACACCAAGGTCGCGCGGCGCGTGACCGACGCCGTCAACGCGCTGACCGAGGAAGGCTATCTCTATCGTGTCGACTTGCGCCTGCGCCCCGACGGCAAGGCGGGCCCGTTGGTGAACTCGGAGGCGGCGCTGCGCGTCTACTACGAGAACCGGGGAAGGCCGTGGGAGTTCCAGGCACTATTGAAGGCACGCACGATTGCGGGCGACTTCGAGCTGGGTGCGCGCGTGCTCGAAACACTCGCGAAGCTCATTTTCAACCCGGCGCTCCCCTACTCCCCGCTGGAAGCGGTGGGTGCCATGCGCGATCAGATCAAAGACAATCTCCCGAGTTCGCAGCGCGGCTACAACATCAAGCTGATGGCGGGCGGGATTCGCGACATCGAGTTCGTGGCCCAGGCGATCCAGCTGATGCACGGCCATCGTCTCCCCGAGATTCGGACGGGCAACACGCTGGCGGCACTCGGACACGTTCGCCGATTGGACCTCTTGAAGCCCTGGGACGTCGACAACCTGGCCGCTGCGTATCGCTTCTTTCGCCTGGTCGAGCACCGGTTGCAGATGATGCACCAGTTCCAGACCCACACACTCCCCGACTCCGACGCCGAGGTCGTGCTGCTCGCGCGGCGCGTGTCGACCGGTCCGCTCGGGAGCTACACCACCGAGTCGTTCGTCGAAGTGCTGTCGAAGCACCTCAATAACGTGCGCACCTTCGCCGACAGCTTCTTCGCGGGCGAGTCGGTGCACCCGCACTCGGTGCTGCTCATGCTGCCCGAAGACCACGAGCGCGCGGTCAGCGTCCTGCAGCATTACGGCATCCGCGACGTCCCGCGTGCGATGCACACCCTGCACGCGATGGCGTACGGCTCGTTTCCGCGTTTTCTCGACCGGCGCGCGCGAGCGTCGTTCGAGAACTTGCTGCCGTTGCTCCTGGAAGACATCGCTGCCACCGGCGATCCCGACCAGACGCTCGTGCACGTATCACAGATTGCCGCCGGGGAGCGGAGCGAAGCCGCGTTCTACAAGATGCTCACCGACTCCGCGCCCGCGCGCCGCTTGATCGTCGCCATCGCGGGCATGTCGTCGCTCTTGACGCGCGAGCTGTGCGCGCAGATCGGCACGCTCGATTCGCTGCTCGAGCACGGCGACCGCGTCGACGAGACCCTCACCACCATCGCGGAGTGGGAGCGCTTCTCGGGGCAGGACGCCGCGCGGCGCGGCGTGGCCGCCGAGGAACGGCGCATGCGCGAGCGCGAGTGGTTCGAGCGCCTGCGGCTGCGCACCTTCGCCGAGTGCGTGCGGCGTAACTTCGGACCCGGGCCGCACGGGGCGACGGGCGAGCTGGCGCGCGCGACCGCTGCGCGCCTGCATCTGGCCGCGGCCTTCGACGAGATGATTCCGGAGCGCGAGCACGTGGCCGTGTTCGCGTTGGGATCATACGCGGTCGGCGAGCCGCGCATCACCAGCGACGTCGATCTCGTCATCGTCGCGGACGGTGTCGATCTCCCCGACCTCACGCAGCGGCTGCACGTTATCAACCAATGGTTCTCCGACGGCCGCATTCTCAAGCTCGACTATCGCCTGCGTGCCGAGGGCACCAGCTCGCCGCTCGTTCAGGACATATCGTTCTACGAGGAATACTTTCGCTCCCGCGCGTCGTTGTGGGAGCGGGCTGCGTTCGCCAAGTGCGCCGCGTGGTGGGGGGGCGAGGACGTGCGCCGGCGCTTTCTTCGCTTGCTGCGCTCGTTCGCCGCGCGCCCGTTTTCGGGCGAGGAGACACCGCAGTTGGTCGAGTTCCGGAAGAAAGTGGAGTCGCTGGCACCCAGGCAGTTCGTCGAGTGGGACACCAAGCGTTCCCCGGGCGCGCGCTACGACATCGAGTACCTGTGCGCGATCGGGCTGGCCGGGGGAGCCAAAGATCGCTTGGACTACTTCACGATGAGCACGCGCGAGCGCGTCGCGGCGCTCGTGGAAGCGAGCGCCATCTCGGAGTCAGACAGCGCAATGCTGCACGACGCACTGGACCTGTTCGGATTGGTCGAACATCTGATGGACTTGCAAGAGATGACGCACCCGTCCAGCGAGGAGCGGGCGGAGTATCTGGCGAGCTACCTGGATCGGACGTTGGAGCACCTGGGGCTATCCCGCGGATCGACGCGGGCCCGATTGGTTTCGACCAAGAAGGCCGTTCGCGAGAGCTTCGAACGCGTGGTTCGCTAGCGATCGTCGATCGCCCCGACCAGCGCCGCTCGCGTCTCTTCCAGTTTCCCCGCCGCGGTCACTTTGTCCTCCTCTTCCCGCACGTAGAAGGAGTCGATTGCGCGCGCCCCTTCGGTGGAGATCTTCGCGCGCGCGATCGTGAGTCCCAGTTGCGACAGCGTGCGCGTGATCGTGTAGAGCAGCCCCGGACGGTCCTGCGCGAACACGTCGATGATGGTGAACTCATCGGAGACGTCGTTCTCGAAAGTCACCTGGGTGGCCACCGGGATGCCTCCCTTGGCGACGCGGCGCCACCGGTGCGCGTGCCTCTTGGTCGCCGCTTCGAGGTCGAGCTTGCCGCGGAACACGTCGATCAGGCGGGTGCGAATATGCTCGACGCGCAGCAGCGTCTCGTCGGTCGCGAGGGCGTCACCCCGGTCGACCGGCTCCACCACGAACACGTCGATCACCTTCCCGTCGCGGCGGGTGAAGGCGAAGGCGTTTAGAATCGTGAAGTCGTTGATCGCGAGCACGCCACACAGCTCGGAGAGCCGGAAGGGCTTGTCATGGGTGCAAAACGTGATCTCGTGGGCCGCGCCCACGAAGCGGTGCCCCACCACTACGGGCTCGCCCTCCAAGCGCTCGATCATGCGGATATGGTCGCGTACCATCTCCGGCGTCATGGTCAGCAGGTAGCCGCCGGGCAATAGATCCACATGTGCCAGCGCGCGCCGGCGCGCGTCGCCGTCGGGGAACGTGGCCAGCAGATGCTCCTTGTGCCGGCGATACACGTCCTCCGGCTGCTTCTCGCGCCGCGCCATGAAGTCGTACGCGCGCACGTACAGCTCCCACAGGAGGGTTCGCTTCCACTCGTTCCACACCAGCGGCGAGGTGGCGCGATAGTCCGCGTACGTGAGAAGGCACAGGTTCTTCAGGCGCGTGCGGTTGCCGACGCGGTCGCAGAAGGCGGTGATGGTCCCGATGTCGGTGGGGTCGCGGCGCTGGCTGAAGTGCGACATCAGCAGATGATTCTCGATCAAATCCGAAACGATGTCGATCTCGTGCTGCGGGATGGCCATGCGCTTGAGGATCGTGCGCGAGAGGACGGCGCCCTTCTTGGCGTGGCCGCGCCCCTCGATCTTGCCCACGTCGTGGAGGAGTGCAGCCAGCATCAGCACGCGCTTCTCGGGAAGCTCGGAGTACAAGCGTACCAGCGGGTCGTCCGAGCGGGCGTCCGTGCGACCCAATTCGACCAGATTCTCCAGCACCTTAAAGCTGTGCTCGTCGACGGTATAGTGGTGATAGAGATCGTAGCGTTTCAAGCACGTCAACTGGTCGTACTCGGGGATGATCTTCATGAGGAAGCGCGTCTCGTGGAGTGAGCGTACGACGAGATCGACATTGCGATCGTCGTCCAAGAGGGACGGGAACGCGCGCCGCATCTTCTCGACGATCGCCGCCGCGTCCAACTCTTCTTCGACCACCTGCTCCAACCGGCGCCGCAGCGCGCGCGCGAGCTTCTGCCCGCTCGCTTTCTGCTTCTCGAACACGGCCAGCGGCCGCTTGCGGAGCGTGGGCAGGCGCAGCGGCATGTCGAGCTTGGAGGCGTCCTTCTTGAGGCGAGCCTGTCCGAGCAAGACACCCAGGTCGCTGCCGCGGCCGAGCGCATCGACGCAGTCCTCGGTGATGCGCGCGATGATGCGGGTGTGGCGGTAGTACTCGCGCATGAAGAACTCGACGGCGAGGTGGTCGCCGCGGGGCGTGAACCCGAGCGCCTTGGCCGCGCCTTGCTGCGCGGCCACGGTCAACTGGTCCTGCTTCGAGCGCGTGGCGACGTGCATCTCGAAGCGCACGCGCAGGAGGAAATCGTAGGCCTCGTCCAGCTCGCGGCGCTCGCCGCGTAATAGCAATCCCTTCTTGCGCAGCGCCTGCAATCCGTGGGGCGCGCGTCCCACCAGGCCGAGCCACACCAAGGTCTGATAATCGCGCAACCCGCCCGGGCTCAATTTCACGTTGGGCTCGATGAGCTGGAAGCTCCGGCCGAACTTCTCGCGGCGCGCGAGGGCGTCGTCGATCTTGCGGCGCAGGTACTCTTCGCGGTCGCTCTTGCGAATGCGCGCGATCTTCCTCTCGAGCGCCTTCGCGACGCGCTTCGACCCGCACACCCAGCGGCTCTCGATCAGCGCGGTCTTGGTGTCGATGTCGCGCGTCAGCGCCGAATCGGCTTCGACCAGAGATTCCACCGCGTGCCCCAGCTCGAAGCCCATGTCCCACATCAGTCGAATGAACGAGCCCGCCACGGTTTCCACCAGTGGCGTCTTCTTGCTGCACACGATGAGAATGTCGATGTCGGAGTACGGCGCCAATTCCGCGCGTCCGTATCCGCCCATCGCGATCACCGCGATGTCGACGTCGTCGGCGCGGCGGCCGTTGTCCTCGGCCGCGCGCTGGAAGAGAAGCCCCACGATGGCGTCGACCATGCGCGTGTAGGCGGACGCCAACTCGCGTCCACCCGTCTTGGCGGTGCGCACGTCGAGGACCGGCTTGGTGAGAAGCGCGAAGTAGCCCTTTGTCTCCGCGACGAATTGCTCGCGGGAGGCGGCCGCGTGCGGCGTCACCGGCGACGGGAGCGCATGGGCGGATCCCGAACCGCGGCCGGCCGGTGGCTTTCGGATGCTGCGTGACACACGTGCATTGTATGATACATTCGCGTTCATGCAAAGGAAGGGCGGTGCGGCCTCCGCAGTGGACGATATGGCATGAACTGGAAGGTCAAGGCGGGCGTTCAAAACGCGGTGGCTGCGCTGCCGCCGATCGTCGCGGATCCGATCTACTATTGGATGCAGCGGCGTTTCGGCCGCATGCGCGCGATCAATCCGATCGGACGTCTCACGAGCGCGACCGAGGCGTACGACTTGTTGGAGCGAACCGGTGCCTCGCCGGTCGGGACCCGGTTCCTGGAGATCGGGACCGGTTGGCGGCTCAATCTTCCCATCGGACTCTGGTTGCAGGGGGCCCGTTCGGTGGTGACGATCGACCTCCGTCGTTATCTCAAGGCGGAGCTCGTCCAGCAGGACGTGGAGTACATTCGCGCCCATCGTGCCGAAGTCGAGATGCTCTTCGGTAGGCGGTTGGATCGCGATCGCATGCAACGCCTGCTCGATTTCCCCGCGCATCCGTGGGACATCGAGCAGTTCCTGCGGTACTGCGACTTCCAGTATGTCGCGCCGGGTGACGCCGCTCGACTTCCGCTTCCGAACGATTCGCTCGACGTGGAAGTCTCGTTCTACGTGCTCGAGCACATTCTACCCCGA
The DNA here is from genome assembly GCA_022615275.1 of Candidatus Latescibacterota bacterium. Classification (GTDB taxonomy): domain Bacteria; phylum Krumholzibacteriota; class Krumholzibacteriia; order WVZY01; family JAKEHA01; genus JAKEHA01. Next base: position 459 of record JAKEHA010000005.1, on the reverse strand, counting down.
GCCTTACGAGCCATTCACGCCGAGGCGTTTCGTGTGCTCCGCCCGGGTGGCAAAGTGGTCCATCGAATCGACTTGAGCGATCACTACTCCCACTCGGACCCGTCGATCTCGCCCATCCACTTCCTCCGCTTCGGCGAGCGCTCGTGGAAGCTCCTCTCCGGGAACCGCTACATGTATGCGAATCGACTGCGCGTCGACGATCACGTGCGCTTCTTCGAGGAAGCCGGACTGCGCGTGACCCTGTGCGACCGGTTTTCGCCCCCGCGCGCACTCGAACAGCTCCGCGACCCCGGCTTTCGCGTGGACGCTTCTTTTCGCGACAAGTCGGAGTCCGACCTTGTGACCACCACCGTCCTGATCGTGGCCGAGAAGCCGGCTCGGGCCTAGAACACGAAGGCCCGGGTCGCTTGGCAGCGAACCGGGCCTCCGCTTTAGTCACCCCCACCAGAGGCGAACACT
>JAKEHA010000256.1 GCA_022615275.1 Candidatus Latescibacterota bacterium | reverse complement strand
TACGACCAAGTCTACGCCATCCTGCAGAACAACTGCGTGACTTGCCATACCGGCGAAGACGAGGATGACGACGACGGCAACGGCGGATACTCGCTCTCGCGTCCGCGCGCAACGACCGGCGACACCGAGCCCGACTTGTCGGATTGCGTCGAAATCGTGGCCTTTCGCGGCGACATTCTCGCGCAGGTGGAAGGGAACACCATGCCGCCGGGCGCCATACCGCGTCTGACGAGCGAGCAAAAGCTCGCCATTCGGCGTTGGATCGAAGACGGAGCGCCGGCGCCGTGCAACTGACGCGGGTGGTGTACGTCGCCGCCGCGCTCGTGCTGGGCGCGTCGCTGCTCGCGGGAACGGCGCTCTCGCTCCCGCAGTACGCGGCGCGCGCGGGGCGCACGTGCGACAACTGCCACATACTCCCCGATTGGGATACGCCGAAGCTCTCACAACAGAAGCGAAACATGTCGTGTCAAACGTGTCACGTCGACCCCGCGGGTGGCGGGATGCGCACGACGGCGGGGCGCTACTACGGGCGCGCCACTCTCGCGATGATCGCCAAGAGCCCGCGGCCCTACGACGACTGGGATCGCAATTTCCCCGGCCTGGGCCGGCGCGACAAGGCCACCCCGTACGACGACTATATGCCCGTCGGTCCCGCCAACTTCGAGGACGCGACCGCGTACAAGGATTCGCTGCACGACAAATGGGCGTGGGGGACGCCGCAGGGCGAAACGCGTTACGGACCCTTCGCGGGCCGCTACAAAGAACTCAATCCCGACCCGGTGCTCCGCATCGGCGCGGACTTTCGCTTCGCGACGCTGGTGACGCAATCCACTTTAATGTTCCCGATGCAGATCGACGTCGGCACCGCGTTCCACCCGGTTCACCATCTTACGGCCCTGATGAACGTCGGCGCACGCGGGCAATCGAGCGGTTACTCCGACACCTTCGACGATTCGCACTCGCCCTACTTCCGCGAGTTGTTCGCGATGACGAACGAGTGGCCGTATCAAGCGTACGCGAAGGCGGGGCGCTTCGTGCCGTCGTACGGCCTGCGCCTTGACGATCACACCAACCGCATCCGCCGCGAGTTCGAGCTGGACGGCTCGCTGCCCGATTCGCGCGTGCTCGGTGTCGAAGTGGGAGCGGTCGCGGCCTATCCATTTTTGCAGGCGTCGTACTTCAAGTTGCAATCGAAGTACGAAGAGCCCGATCCGTGGGACATCTTCGATGTCGACGACGGCTGGGGCGCGGCACTCAACACGGGCTGGCGTCACTTCGGCTGGTCGGCGGGAGCGAGCGCGATGATCCGGCGCCGCCCGCTCGACGAAGGCGGCGACACGGATACGTATGGGCTCTACGGGTCGCTCAACCCGTGGTACTTCTCGTCGCGCGTACCGCTGACGTTGCAGGGCGAGATCGATATCGGGACCGTGCAGCGCGCGAGCGGCCGCGAGGCCGACAAGCTGGTGTGGTACGGCGAGCTGGGCTGGCTGGTGTGGAACGGGGTCAACCTGATCGTGGCCTACGACTGGACCGACCCCGACCGCGACGTGATCGACGACCACTCGGGCCGCATCCAATTCGGCGGCCAGCTGGTCGTGATTCCCGGGGTCACCTTCGAGGGGCGCGTGCGGCGCCTCGACGTCGCCACCGAAGAGGGCGACGCGACCGACCTGTTCCTGCAAATGCATATCTGGTTTTAGGTAACGCCGCCGCGTGATCGGCCTCACGCTCACGCCACACGAATCGTTGCGGGGTTTCGGTTCGAGTGGTAATGTTCCCGCCGCGAGTTCAATCCATAGAATCGACGGAGGAACCATGAAGAGACTAGCGGTGTGCGCGTTGGTCATCGCGATAGCCGCGCCCACCTTGAGCTGCGGCAACATGAGCAACACGAAGAAGGGCGCCGGCATCGGTGCGGCCGCGGGCGGCACCATCGGCGCGATCATCGGCCACCAGTCCGGCAACACCGCGGTGGGCGCCATCATCGGCGCGGCCGTCGGCGGCGCCGCTGGAGCCTGGATCGGCAACTACATGGACAAGCAGGCGGCCGAGATCCAGCGCGACCTCGAGGGTGCGAAGGTCGAGCGCGTCGGCGAAGGGATCAAGATCACCTTCGACTCGGGGCTGATGTTCGACGTCAACAAGGCGGCGTTGAAACCCGCCAGCAAGACGAACCTCACCGACCTGGCTGTGATTTTGAACAAGTACCCCGACACCAACATTCTGCTCGAAGGCCACACCGATTCGGACGGCTCCGAGGAGCACAACCTCAATCTCTCGGAGCTGCGCTCCAAGTCGGTGGCGAACTTCCTCGCCTCTCAGCAGGTGATGGAGACGCGCTTCACGACCATGGGCTACGGCGAATCGCAGCCCCTCGCGGACAACTCCACCCTCGATGGCAAGGCCCAGAATCGCCGCGTCGAAGTGGCCATCTACGCCAACGATAAGCTCAAGAAGCAGGCCGAGAAGAAAGTGGCCGAGGGCGGATAGGCGTGCTGCCGGCGAGCGCCGTCAACGATAAGATCGAACGCACCGTCCGCGAGGTGCTCGCGGACGGCGTGTTTCTCTGCGTCCGCCTCGGCGCGGGGGCACCCTTGGTCGACGCCTGTCGCGCGGCGGTGCGCGGCGGGCTCACACTCCTCGAGATCACGCTCACCACACCGGGCGCGCTGGAAGCGATCGCTATTTTGTCGCGAGAGCGCAACGTGGTGGCCGGTGGCGGCACCGTGCTGACGCGCGAGGACGCGCGCGCGGTCGCGGAGGCGGGGGGACGCTTCGCGCTCTCGCCCGCCTTCGACCCCGACGTGGTGGATGAAGCGCATCGGCTCGGTCTGCTCGCGGTCCCGGGAGCGGCGACCGCGAGCGAGATCCTGGCGGCGTACCGTTCGGGCGCGCGCCTGGTGAAGGTGTTTCCCGCCGCCGCTCTGGGTGGGCCCGCCTACTTGCGCGCGATTCGCGGCCCGCTCCCGCACGTTCCCCTGGTTCCCACCAACGGCATCACGACCGCGAGTATCCGCGACTACATCGACGCGGGAGCAGTCGCGGTGGGCGTGGGTGGAGAGGTGTTCCCGGAAGGCTTCACACTCGAGCACGTGGAGCGCGCCGCGCGGCGCATCCGGCAAGCGATGGACGCCGCCCGCAACGCCCGCTAGCGGCGCACGACCACGAAGCGCGTCGTGAAATCGCTGCGCGCTTCGAATCCGACTCCGCGCTCTCGCAAGATTCGCTCGACCTCGCGCCAGTCGAAACCGAAGTGCGTCCCCCATCCGTGCCGCCGGTCGCGAAACGGCGCAATGCTGCGGTTGGTCGCGAGCGCGGCGAGGTAGCTCCAAAAGAGACTCGGTCGCTGCGGCAGCTCGTCGAGTGAGTATCGAAACGACCCCATTTTGAGCAGAAACTTGACCAGGCCGCGCGGACCCGATTCGATCGGAACCGTGACGAAGAGCGTGCCGCCGGGGCGCGTCAGCGCGAACAGGTTCGCGATCGCCTGCTCGAGATGTCCCACGTGCTCGAGCGTTTCGAAGCACGTGACGAGGTCGAAGGTTTCGTGGTCGGCGGGAAGCGGTCGATTGAGTTCGATGGACCGAAACTCGATGTGCGGGTGTTCGCGGCGCCCGCGCTCCAGGTGCGACTCCACGTGATCGAAGCCGACTGTGCGCGCGGGGCGAAGCTTCGCCTGCAGAATCGCGGTGACGAAGCCGTTGCTGCAACCGACGTCGGCGAAAGAAGCGGGCGCGGGCCCGCCGCCGCGCGTGAGCGCGGCGACGATTGCCCGCAGTCGGCGCCGGTGCGGCAGGTTGCGCAGGCCGGGCCGGTAGGTCAGCGAATGATCGACGGGGTTACGCGCCGGTGACTCCATCGACCGTCCTCACGCCGGCTTGACCGGCCCCTCGGGCGGCGCGGAATCGGGCAGCGTGACGCCGCGCCGTTTCCGCACCGCTTCGCGCAAGAGATACTCGATTTGACCGTTCAGGCTGCGCAGGTCGTCGCGCGCCCAGCGATTGAGCTCCTCGAGCAGCTCTTCCGGAAGTCTGACCAAAAACGATTTTCTTCCGGACATGATCGCTCACGATCCTAGGAGTACAGAGTACCCGTATTGACGACCGGCTGCGCGGCCTTGTCGCCGCACAAAACGACCAGCAGGTTGCTGACCATCGCCGCGCGACGCTCTTCGTCGAGCTTGACGGTCGAGTGTTTGTCGAGGCGCTCGAGCGCCATCTCGACCATGCCGACGGCGCCGTCGACGATGCGCGTGCGAGCCGCAACCACCGCTTCCGCCTGCTGGCGCTGCAACATCGCGTGCGCGATCTCGGGCGCGTAGGCGAGGTGGCTCAAGCGGGCTTCGTCGATCTTGACGCCCGCCAAGATGACGCGTTCCTGCAGCTCCTTGGTGAGCGTCTCGGAGACTTCGTCCATGCTGCCGCGCAGCGACAGCTGGCCTTCCTCGGTTGTATCGTACGGGTACGCGCTGGCCAGGTGCCGCAGCGCCGACTCGCTCTGGATGGTGACGTAGTGCACGAACTCGTCGACGTCGAAGATGGCTTGCGCGGTGTTGGCCACACTCCACACGATGACCGCGCCGATCTCGATCGGATTACCGCGCGAGTCGTTGACCTTGATGCGCTCGGCGTTCAAGTTGCGCGCGCGCAGCGATACCCGCGTCTTCGAGAAGAACGGGTTGGCCCAGTGGAAGCCGCTGACCTTGACGGTCCCGGCGTAACGCCCGAACAGGACGAGGACGGCCGCCATATTGGGCTGCAGCGTGAAGAAGCCGCCCAAGAGCGTCGCCCACACCATCATGGCCAGCGTCCAGACGACGATGAACGTCGCCGTGGGTCCGGTCTTGATGATTTCGATGAACCAGAAGGTCAGCGCGACGCCCGCGCCGAGTAGCAGGACCAGCATGCCCCAGCCGTTCATGGTCTTGACTTCGTTCTCCCGAGTCTTCATACGAACACCCTCCTTGGGAAAAGCTAGCGGTACAATATCATAATGATATTATCCCGTCAAGGCCGATTTTTTGCTCGGTTAACCTATTGATAAGGAGCAGATTAGAGGCTAGACCCAGAGAATGTCGAGGTTGGGAGGGGTGGCGAGCAGGCCCCGGCGCACGGCTCGGTCGTAGAGCGCCTCGAGCGCGCGGCGCCCGTCGTCGCCCATGTCGACGGTATCGTCGTTGACGTACATGCGGACGAACTTCCGGCAGGTCTCGCGGTCCACACCCCGCCCGAAGCGCATCGCGTAGTCGACGGCCGCCTCCTCGTCGCCGTGCGCGAGAAGGATGCTCTCCTTGAGCGCGCGCGCCACCGCGTCCATCGTGGCACTCCCCAGGCCGCGCCGCACCACGTCCAGTCCGAGCGGAATCGGAAGCCCCGTCTCCTCGCTCCAGGCGGCACCCAGATCAGCGACTGGGCGCAGGCCGCTAGACGGCCACGTGAGCTGGCCCTCGTGGATGACGATGCCCGCGTCGACCTCGCCCTTCGAGACGGCTCCCATGATGCGGTCGAAGTCCATCATCACGGGCACGATCTCCGCCGACACGTACAGTCGAAACAGGAGATACGCGGTCGTGTGCGGGCCCGGCACCGCGATGCGCTTGTCCGCAAGGTCCGCCATCGTCAGCGCTTCGCGCGCGAGGACGATCGGCCCGTAGCGGCGCCCGACCGAGGCCCCGCACGACATGATGCGATAGTGCTCCTGCACCTGGGGGTAGGCCGCGGCGGAAATCGCGGTGACATCCAACTCCGCGGCGTGGGCGCGGCGATTCAACGTCTCGATGTCGTCCAGCACGTGATCGACGCGGTAGCCCGGCACGGCCACGCGCCCGGATGCGAGCCCGTAGAACATGAAGGCGTCGTCGGCGTCGGGGCTATGGCCGATGGAGAGCGTTTTCATCGAAACAAACTAGTGCGAAACCTGGAACCACGATGCCGCCGCCACGTGCGCGTCGCCGGTATCTTCGATGGCCTCGATTTCGAGCATGTAGTCGCCCGAGGGGAATTGTCGCGCGAATAAACGCAGCATGAAGCGACCTTCGGTGAAATAGGACTCCGGAACGTCGTCGCGAAACTTCTCGACACCGTCGCCGCCGCGAATGACGACTTGACGTTTGGTGTCGCGCCGCGGCAGGTAGTCCAAATCGACTCCGACGACGAGCTGGCTGATCGACTTCAGGTCGAGGATGGCGTCGTAGGTTTGCGCCGGCCGCACGGTCCCGTCGGACGAAGCCAGCCGAATGGGGAGGTCCTGGAGCGGGTCGCGCGAATCGACGACGTCGAGCGACGCCCACTGGGCCACGCGCTGCGACATCACGATCTGCGCGACGATGAGCGCGAGGACCACGCCCGCCAGCGCCGCCAGGCCGATCTTGACGTTACGACTCCCGCCCGGTACCCGGTCGGCCAGCTCGTCCATCCAGGGTCGCGCGGGTCGAGTCGAGAGGTGGGAGGTTAGGCGGCGGGTGGTCATGCCCCCATGCTAGCACACGTGGTACGCTCGCGCCATGCGACCCCCAGAGCAATCCGCCGAGCGGCCCGCCGGCGATCGGCCCGGCACCCCGCGGGTGGTGGGGATCGCCGGTCCCTCGGGGTCCGGCAAAACCACCCTCGCCCACGCGGTGGCGGCACGCTCGCGGGGGATCGTGTTCGCGCTCGACGCTTATTATCGCGACCAGCGCGGCCGCTCCCACGCCACCCTCGACGTCGACGTCCCCGACGCGATCGAGATCGAGCTGGCGATCGCGCACCTGCGCGAGTTGGTGGCCGGGGCCCCCGTCGCGCAGCCGGTATACGACTACGCCACCCACGCCCGCACCGGCGCCACCCGCACCCTCGTGCCCGCGCCCCTCGTGCTGGTCGAGGGACTCTTTGCCCTCTATTGGACAGAACTGCGCGCGCTCTGCCGAACCCGGATCTTCGTGGCACTCGACCACGACGAATGCCTGCGCCGACGCATCGAGCGCGACGTGCGCGAGCGCGGGCGCGCGCCCGCCGACATCACCGCGCAGTACGAGCGCGTCGTTCGCCCCATGTACGAACGCCACGTCGCGCCTACGCGCAGCCACGCGCACCTCGTCCTGGACGGGCGCGAGAGCCTCGTCGAACTGACGGACAGTATCGTGGACGCGCTCGGTCGCGCGACACGCCGCTCAGAAGGCGAAGCTCAAGGCTAGGTAGGGCAGCAGGACGTAGAGCGTCAGGTCCCGTATCAGGTAGTACACGAACACGCCGAGCACGAGCTTCCAGCCGTACTTTCCCACCAGCATGCGGGTGCGAAGCCGCCACCGCTGGCGGCGCGTGAGTCGTTCGTGATCGGGGAGCGGCGACTCGAGATCCCGCCGAAATCGAGCCAGACCGCTGCGCAACCGTTCCATCATGGCCGTCGCCCGGCAAAGACGGTATCCGGACGGCCGGCAAAACAAAAGGCCCTCCGGTGGAGGACCCTTCGTTGGTGCTTCGGAAGGACGAGGGAATCGCGCGGGTCGGCGCGAGGCTCGGGAGTGTTGCCCCGCGGTGGGCCTTTCGGCGTCTATTCCCCGCCGACCGGCTGAATAGACCGGAGAGTCCAGGACTCGCCGGACAAGGGCCCCACTAGCTCAACGGGTGCCACGCAGTACCGAACGATGATTTGGGGCTCGCCGTGCGTATGTTCCACTGATGTCCGAGCCGCTTGGCATCGAGTTCGAATCAGCCTGGTCGGCTGCTCGTACCACTGGCCTTATCCGTACTTCTGGCCCTCGCGATCTATTCACCGGCGCGGGAGCTTAATGGATCCGGACGCGAGGGGAGGGATTGACGGTTCGGTCATCATCTGGGCTCCCTCGCAGTCCGGATCGCAAATCCGTGACGAACCCAAACTCCGGATTCGATTACGCGAGGGAGTCTAGCCAGGGTGTGTGAATCGAGAATTAAGCGGAAATGAATTTGCGGCGCATGCGCACGACGATGGCGGGGATCTGCTCGATACAGTAACCGATCTCGTCTTCGGTGGTTAGCGCGGAAAGCGAGAAGCGAAGGCTCGCGGAGGCTTCCTCGGGGGACAGCCCCATCGCCGCCAAGACGTGGGAAGGAAGCCCGGCGCCCGACTTGCAAGCCGAGCCCGCGGAAACGCAAATGCCGACTTCGTCCAGGAGGACCAAGAGCGCGTGCCCGTCCACGCCGTTGAATCCAATGTTCGACGTGTTCGGGAGCCGCTCGGAAGCCACCCCGTTGACGAACGCGTCCGGCACGCGCTCGAGCAACTCGCTCTCCATCAGGTCGCGCAACCGTCGCGTCTCGCTCTGGCAGTGCGCGAGGTGCGATTCCGCGTGGTCGCACGCGGCCGCCATGCCGACGATGCCCGGTACGTTCTCGGTGCCGGGACGCCGATTGCGCTCCTGCCCGCCGCCCAGGAATACGGGTGCCCAGCGCGTCCCCTTGCGCACCACCAAGGCCCCGACTCCCTTCGGCCCGTGAAACTTGTGCGCCGAGAACGACACCAAATCCGCGCCGAGCGTTCTTAGATCGATGGGGACCTTGCCCACGCCCTGCACGCAGTCGACGTGGAGCGGAATTCCGCGCGCGTGCACGATCTCGGCCATGCGATCAATCGGGAAGATGACGCCGGTCTCGTTGTTGGCGAACATCACCGACACCAGCGCGGTGTCGTCGCGCAGCGAGTCGCGCAAGTCGTCCAGGTTCGCGCGTCCCCCGCGATCGACGGCGAGCACCGTCGTCTCGTAGCCCATCGATCCCAGACGCTTGACCGGATTCATCACCGCCGAGTGCTCGACCGCGGTCGTGACGACATGGCGGCCCTTCGCGGAATCGAGCACGCCGCGAATGGCGATGTTGTTCGACTCCGTCCCGCAGCTCGTGAACACCACTTCCGCGTCGGTACAGCCCAAGAACGACGCCACACGCGTGCGCGCGTCGCGCACGGCGGACGCGGGCTTGTCGCCCATGTGGTGCGGGCTCGAGGGGTTGCCGTAGTGCTCCGTGAAATACGGGCGCATCGCCTCGAAGACGGCGGGTGCCACCGGTGTCGTGGCGTTGTTGTCGAGGTAGATCGTTCGCATGGGTCAGGCGATCCCGGCCTGTACGTCGGGGCCGCAAGGTGCTATTTTAGGCCTCGCACGGCCCCGGCGCAAGCCCACAATCATGAGCGAATCCTCCGCCAAGAAGAAGAATCCCAAGGGACGACGCGTCGGCCTCGTCATCGTCCACACCGGAAACGGCAAGGGCAAGACCACGGCCGCCATCGGCACCGCGTTTCGCGCAGTCGGCGTGGGCTTCAAGGTCAAGATGATCCAGTTCATCAAGGGGTCGTGGGACTACGGCGAGCTGCATTCCGCGCAGAAGCTGGGGAATTTCGAGATCGTCCCCATGGGCGAGGGCTTCACCTGGGAGACCAAGAACCGCGACCGCGACACCGCGGTGGCGTGGAAGACCTGGGAAGCGTGCCGGGCCGCCATCGAAGAGAACCGGCACGATCTGTTGATCTTCGACGAGATCAACAACGCCATCCAGTACGGCTATCTCGACATCAGCGTCGTCATCGATGCGCTCGAGAAGAAGCCGCCGGAAATGCACGTCATTCTGACCGGGCGTGACGCGCACCCGGATCTCATCGACGTCGCCGACCTGGTGACGGAGATGCGCGAGATCAAGCACCCGTTCCACCGCGGCATCTACGCGCAACGGGGGATCGAGTACTGAGCAACGTGCGTCCCCCGGCGGGTGGCGCTCGTGGGGCCCCCGCGCCGTCAGGGCGCGGGGTGACGAGTGACAGGACCCGCCGGGCAGCGTTCTAAAACAACGCGTAGATGAACGGCGCCAGCGCGGACCCTTCGGTGAAGACGATCAGCACGCCGAGCAGAACCAGGAATATCATGATGGGACCGAGCCACCACTTCTTGCGAATGCGCATGAACGCCCACAGTTCGCCGAAGATCGAGAAACGGCTCTTCATGTCCTTCCAAACACCCATGGAATGCAGCTCCTGAAGCGGGTCTAGGGTAAGCCGCCCGCGGGGAGCGCGGCGGCGATTCGAGCATCGATTATAGGCCATGGGACCGCATCGTGTCCACCCGGCGCATCGCGGCTGGGAACAGGAGGAGAGCATGGACTTCGGAATTCGAGGCCGCGCGGCCGCAGTAGCCGCGTCGAGCCAGGGACTGGGATTCGCGTGCGCGCTCGAGCTGGCGCGCGAGGGCGCATCGGTGGCGATTTGCTCGCGCGACCGCGGGCGGGTCGACGCCGCGGCCCGGCGCATTCGCGAGTCGGTGCGCGACGCCTCCGTGCACGCGGTGGTCGCCGACCTTTCCAACGACGCGGACTGCAAGAGCTTCGTCGACGAGGCCGCGGGCACGTTCGGACGCCTGGATATTTTGGTGACCAACTCGGGCGGCCCCGCGCCCGGCTCCCTCGATCAGATTACATTGGACGCGATTCGGCGCGGCGTCGACACGACGCTGGTGAGCGCGATCGCGCTCATGATGGCGGCCGTCCCGCACCTGCGAAAGAACCAGTGGGGCCGCATCGTCAATATCCTCTCGGTCACGGTGAAGCAACCCAAGACCACGCTCTTGGTGTCGAACACGATGCGGCCCGGGATCCTCGGCTTCGCAAAGTCGATCTCCTTCGAGCTCGCCAAAGACAACATCACCGTCAATAATGTGGCGCCCGGATACACCAAGACCGAGCGCCTCGACGAATTGGCCGAGCACCTCTCGTCGACGCAGAAACGCTCGCAAGAGGACGTCCTAGCGGAATGGGAGCGGACCATCCCGGCCGCGCGCCTGGGGCGCCCCGAAGAATTGGCGGCTATGGTGGCGTTCCTGTGCTCGGAGCGCGCGAGCTACGTGACCGGTGTCACCATCCAGGTCGACGGCGGGCAGACGCAGAGTTTGATGTAGCTATGGAGTAGGTGGGCGCCGAGGGAAGCCCTCGGTGCCACCCAGAGCACCTATGAATTCTGGGACGGATAGATGCCGGTGATGTTGCTGCGGTCTTTCTGGCTCTGGAGCTTGCGGATGGTGGCGCGCATCCATTCCGCCTGCTCGGTGTGACGGACCGCGGCACCCACGTTCTCCGCGAACACCTGCAGCGCGCGCAAGTCGTCGTCGTCGAAATTGATCTCGGGTGAACGGGTGCTGACGTTGACCACGCCTACCAGTTCTTCGCGCAGGATCACGGGGACGATCATTGCGGCCGTAATCTCGCTGTTCTTGAGCTCCAAGCCGGGGATGTTCGTGCGTTGATCGGCGCGCAGCACCAGCGGCTCGCGCCGCTGCGCCACGAAGCCCGCCACACCCGTGCCCAACGGCTGGCGCGTGCCCAGCATGCCCTCGGGGACCGCCTTCCCGCTCACTGCGCGCACGACCAGCGTCGTGCTCTCGCGATCGAACAGCATGAGCGAAGCCTGATCGCACGCGAAGGCGTCCACGCAAGTTTTGGTGATCGAATCGAACACGGTCTGGATGTCGTTCTGTTCGACCATGACGCGGCTGACATTGAGAAGCGCGTAGGTGCGCGCGGCCTGGCGCTGCACGCGCTCACGCTCGGCGCGCTGGATGGCTTCGAACTGGCGGCGCAGCGCCATGAGGTAACGGCGCTGGTGCGCGAGGCCCACGAGAAGCAGCAGCGTCAGCGTGAGGCCGGCGATCACCAGCATCTGCGGCTTCGAGAAGAGCCAGAACGACGCGATCTGCTCGATGAACAAAGGCGGCAGCACGGACACCAAGCTGACCAACGTCAGCAGCACGACGGTCGCGATCAAGAACCAGTTCGCGTAGGCGCTCTGGTGGATCTTGGCCTCGACTTGCTGCTGCCGGGCATCGGCCGGCCGGGGTCTGGGTCTTACGACGGCGCGCGTCATTCCTGGGTTCTCCGTTGCGCTCTTGCCCGCCGAATGCGGGCGTCCATATAGAGTCCGTGGCGTGAGGGCAAGGAGCGTGCCACGAGCGGAAAGAGGCGCCACGACAGGGAATTCCAGGGGTGAATGGGGTGCTTTGCGTTGCAGATCGACGCTACGAGTTGCGGTCCGCCACGGCGAGCCTCGCGCCCCTCGCGCGGGCTAGACGTTGGGCCGGTAGGTGCCGTCGAGCATCGCGCGGAAGTCACGCAGCGACGTGCGCGCGGTAATGGTGTAACGCGCGATCTCGGTGGGCGCGGCGGCACCGCTGGCGGCCGTCGTCACGCGCGGGTTGGGACGCGCGCGCAGCGTGCAGGTGCGCAGGAATCCCGCCTCCAGCGCGATCCGGTCCAGCTCCGGCGTGGTGGCGCCGTAGGGCCAGGCCAGATACGCGGACGCGCGGCCGATGTTCTTCTCGATCTCGTCGCGCGAACGCATGAGGTCTTCGCGTACGGCGTCTTCCCAGCTGGGCGCCCGTTCGAACTCGAAGCCGTGCGCGGCCGCCGCGACGAACACGGGCCGCACGGTCCCCTCCGCCTCCACCTTGTAGTGCATGTCGTGGGAGTGCGACTCGATGCGAAACACGCCGCTCTGATCGAGCTCGCGCAGTCGGCTCCAATCGAGGCAATTCACGTCGTCCCACTTCGTGCCGACGCGTCCTGTCACGACGAACAGCGACGCGCGAAATCCGTACCGGGCCAGAATCGGGAGCCCCAACTCGTACACGCTCTCGTCGCCGTCGTCGAACGTGATCACGACCGGCCGGCCCGGCAACTCGCGCCGGCCCGATTGCCATTCGTGCAGCTCGTCGAGCGTGATGGTGTAGTAGCCGCTCTCCTTCAAGTACTGTATGTGACGTTCGAACTCGGACACACTCGTGGTCCACAACTCGGAATCATTGAGAAGCGGGAGGCTCAAGACGACGTAGCCGAACACGCGCAGGAGCCGAAGCGGATCGGACTTGTCGCGCAGGTAGTGATAGCAGAGCACGGGAATGCGCGCGGCGGTGCCGTCGTCGGCCACCATGGAGGCGGGTCGCGGCGCGGGTGCCTCGAAGCGCACGCCCCCGCTCGAGTCGAACCCGCGCGCGACGAGAAGGCCCATGCCGGCGACGAAGGCCGTCGCCGCCACCGCGGTCACCAGGAGACCGATCCCCAAATCGCGCCGCGTCATGCCGTGAATGTTACCAGAAGAGGTAGTCGAGCGTGATGTAGAAGCCGTCGATCTCGTAGCCGGGGCGCGAGTCGAGTCGCGAGTTGGCGTTGGTGTAGCCCGCCGAGAGACCCAAGCCGCGATAGATGGCCCACGTCGCCGAGGCTTCGAAGCGCCCGGTCCAGAACCAGTCGTCGCCGTTCTCCTTGTCGAGGGACAGGCGTCCCGCCAAGCGGCCGCGCACGCGCGGCGAGAACGTCATCGCAATCGCCAGCTCTTCGTGGAAGCTCAAGTACTGACGCGGATCGTAGTAGCCGCCGTCGGTGGTGCGCTTGTATCCGTAGTAGCCGAACCCGGTCGACGAGGTGAACTTGTGACTGAGATCGATCGGCAAGCGCCACAACGGCTCCCACGCGATACGCGTCGCGAATCCAAGCGAGCTGTTGTCGTCGCTGTACCACGCCGCTTCGAACCCCGAAACCCACAGAAGGTTCGAACGCAATCGCCGGTCGAGGCCCGCGGACAGCTCGTTGCGCCAGATACCGCGAAAGATCGCGTCCGGGTTGTCGATCGAGCCGCGCGAGACGCCGACGTCGATGCGCGTCCAATCGCGCGGGGTGAGTGTGGCGTACGCGTCGAAGGTGAACAGGTTGAACTCGTCGAGCCAGAAGCTCTCGGGCCCGAGTGCGGCGCGGTCGTACGAGTTCCATTGGTAGCCTGCGGTAGCGCTCGCGGCCCAGGTAGCCGAGAAGCGCCGCTCGAGGACGGCACCCAGCCAATCGCGCGACACCTCGGGGCGCGCGGGCTGCTCGAAGCGCGCGTGGCCGTAGATTCCGCTCGCGCGCGTCATGAGGTCGGGCGAGAACCCGCCGCGAAACGTGTGATACCGGCGGCGAATGTCGTCGCTGTCTTTGTTCTGCTCGTAGGTGTACGAGACACCGGGCGCGCGCTCGTGCAGAATTTCGGTCTTGATCGCATCCAGCGGGGGCGCCGGAGTGGAATCCGCCATCGCAACCGCGGAGTCGGCCAGCCCCATCCAGCGCACCGCTTGCATCAGCCCCGCGCGCGCTTCCATCTCGTCCGGTTCGTCGGCGAGAATCCCGCTGTACAACGACGCCGCCTTGCGATGACGCCCCGACCAGTTGACGACCTGCGCCTTGCCCAGGCGCGCGTCCGTGCGCGCCGAATCGGCCACGATCACTTCGTCGTAGAGGCGCTCGGCTTGGTCGAGGTCGTCGCGCCAGCTGGTGAGACGCGCGATGCCGATCTTCGAGTCGAGATCCTCGGGGTGATGCTCGAGGTGCGAGCGGTACCAGATCATCGCCGAGTCCGGCTGGTCGGACCACGTGTACTGATTGCCCAACTCGACGCCGATGTCGTCGGCGAGCGGCGGGTAGAACGCAATCGCGCGGCGATAGAGCCGAATCGCATCCTTGTGGCGGTCGGCGGCCGCGGCCGCGCGGGCGCTGTCGAGCACCGCGAGCGCACGCGGGAGATCGGGAGCGATCACGGGGTCGGGAATCGCGACGCGCGTCGTGTCGGAGGCCTGCGGGCGTCGCAGGCGTTTCGCTTCCACATCGGTCGTCGTCGCGAAGAGCGTCGCGCACGCGAGCGCCAGCGCTATCGCGCGCGTCACAGCGCATCACCCCGAATGGGCTTCCAGCGCACGGGCGCCCGCTTGGGCGTACTCAGCATGGCACCCGGTGTCGAGATCGACGTCACGATGGCCATGATGATCCAGTAGATCAGCGGGTAGAACACGGCCGTGAAGTAATAGAGCGAGATCTTCTTGTCGTAGCGACGATCGAGAATCACGCCCGTCAGCAACTGGATCAAACACATGGTGCCGATCAACATACCCCACCAGTTCGGGATGGGTGACGCACCGACCGGCGGATAGCCGACTCCGTAGCAGAAGATCCACACCGCGGTCAAAAGCACAAAGCAGTACGCCCACGCGATCGAGAGCCACGATTCGACCAAGAGCGGCCACAGACGCCGGCACTGCCACGAGGTCGCTTGCATGCCGTGGCGCTTCAGCACCTGGGCCAGGCCGCGCGCCCAGCGGCGGCGCTGGTGCCACAAACCTTGAATGCTCGACGGCACGCGCATCCATACCACGGCGCGCGGCTCGTAACGAATGTCCCAGAAGCGCAGCTGGAGCTTCCACGACAGGTCGATGTCCTCGGTGGCCATGTCGGGGCTGTAGAAGCCGACGTCGATCAACGCGGTGCGATGGAACGCGCCCACCACACCGCTCATGGTGAGGATGCGCCCCCACACCCGCTGCGCGCGCCGCTGCAGAGAAATGATGGCGGTAAACTCGATCGCCTGCAGCTTGCTCAAGATGGTGTCGCGGTTGTAGACGCGCGGATTGCCGGTGACCGCGCCCACGCGCGGGTACTTGAAGTGCGGCACCATGTAGCGAATGATCCCCGGATCCGGCACCGCGTCCGCGTCCATGATCAACAGGATCTCGCCGTTGGTGCAGCGCAGGCCGTCGTTGAGCGCCATCGCCTTGCCCTCGTTGACCAGCTTGCGCACCAGGCGCACCTGGCCCGCGCGCACGAACGGAATCACCTTGGCCGCGGTGTCGTCGGTGCTGCCGTCGTCGATGATGACGACTTCGTAGTCGGGATAGTCGATCTTGAGGATGCCCTCGATGGACTCCGCGATGTGGTCGGACTCGTTGAAGGCGGCGATCACGACCGAGACCTTGGGCGTGAACTTGGGGTCGACCTCGGGCTTGTTGAAGGGGCGCTCGCGCCGGAAGTGATAGAGCAACGACACCAGCACCAGCACGCCGCTCGAGATCAGCGGGTACCACGCGAAGAAGGAGAGCAGAGCCAAATAGACGAAATTCGACTCGATCGCATCCAGGATGCCGATGATGTCGATCATCGCGTCTCGGGCTCCAGGTCGGAGATGCGCAGGAGCTTGTGCTTGACCACGGTGTCGGCGTCCGCGATCTCGACCACGTGGACTTCGATGTAGCGCGCGGCGCGCACCGCTTCCTCGCTCTGCGCGATGATGGCGCGGCCCAGGAAGTCGCTCGCGGGCGGCTCGGCCGCCGTCTGGCGCGTACGCCGTTTGCCGAAGCGCGCGATGCGAATATTATGGAGGATCCAGAGCGCGTCGACGATCGTGATGACGCCCACGATCGAGCCCACGATCATCAAGGTGCGCTTGGTCTGATCGGTGACCGGCTGCTGCATGACCAGGTACCAGTAGTACCCGAACACGACCCACAAAAGCGCGCCAAGGAGAATATGAAATATCGTTCGAGCCATTGAAGAGAATGACTACCGGTCCAACCAGATACGGATAGCGTTAGCTGGAATTGCAATGCCCATGCCCCGCGCGAGAACGGGGTCG
>JAKEHA010000041.1 GCA_022615275.1 Candidatus Latescibacterota bacterium | reverse complement strand
TGAGTTCCCACCCAAGTAGACCGATACAAAGCACGAAGCGTACCAAAGACATCCGCTTTATTTTTCAAGCGGTTAGGTCGCTTCGACGGGGTTTCGGGGCGCACGGACGGGCAGTTTGCACCGTGCGGCGCCGTCAAACGCAAACCCGATAAACGACGCGGCACCCGCGGCGTCTAGTGGACCACTCCAAGGAACGCCGACAACTGCGACGCCACCTGGGCGGCCGACAGGGGTTTGCTCAGGTACCCCGACGCCCCCAGCTTTTCCACCAGGAGGTCGGCCGTCTTACCCGACTGCGAGGTCGTGACCAGCACCGGAATGGTGCGGCCCTGCGCTCGCAGCGAGTCGACGATCTTCTTGGCGGCCATGGTCGGGATGCGGAACTCGGAGATGATCACGCGCGGCTCACTGGTGCGAATCAGGCCCAGCGCCTCCTCGACGTCGCCCGCGAACGACGCGCGCACACGCTGCCGCGCGAGGATGTCGGTGAGCGCGTTGCGCGTCGATTCGCTCTGCTCGATGACGAGCACCTCGGGATCGTCCTCTTGCGGGTCGGCTACGGCCTCGACGGCGGTGGCCGACGTGTCGTACTCCTCGGGCTCGTGCACGAGGTCGCGGCCGCGGCCATCGGGCTCGCCGGCCGACATCGACTCGTTGTTGAGCGTACCCGTGATCGACAGGTAGCCGCGCAGGATGTCCGCGGCGTCCATCAAGGGCACGCGCCGTCCGTCGATGCGCACCACGTCGTGCGGGATGCCGCGCCATACCGGAATCGAATCGCCCAGCACCACACCCAGCTTGGGAGTACCCTCGGCGGGCGCGTAGAAGGCGACGTGCTTCTCCAGCGCTCCCAGCACGACCACGTGCGAGTTGCCCGCGGGGGCGTCGGGGAACAACACGTCGAGCTTGAGCAATGGAACGCGTCGGCCGTCGATCATTATATGCTCGCCGTACGAGCCGGCCTTGCGCAGGTTGGCGTTGGCGGCGACTACGTCGACCACTTGCGACGCGCGCGCCGCGAACGTGTGCCCGGCGCGCTCCCACACCAAGAGCGGTTCCGCGACCGTCGTGCTCGGCAGCGTGAACCCGAAGCGGGCTTCCTTGCCGCCGCCCGGTTCCACCGAGAGCGTCCCGTGGTGCTCCTTGAGAGTGCGCGTCACGTGGCGGAGTCCGGGGTAGAAGGCCAGCTGATCCTCGTGGTCGAGGCGCGAGTCGGACAGGAAGTTCTCGCCGTTGTCACGCAGGCGGCAATGGATCGCGCCGTTGCGGTCCGACATTTCGATGTCGATCTCGATCTTGGGTTCGTCGCAGCGCTCGAACACGTCGGCCACCATCGTGTGCAGGATCCAGTACGCGGCCGGCATGAGCGCAGGCTCCATCTCGAGGCCGTCGGCGTGGACGCGAATTTCGAGCTCGCGGCCCGTTTCACGCACGAGCTCGCTCGCGAAGTCGCCCAGCGCGGTCTCGATGGGGACGATATCGCACTTGGGTGCGGCCACGTCCTCTTCCACCGAGGCGACGATGCGATCCATCGCTTGCGCGTAGAACTCGATGGTGCCGAGCGCACGGCGCAGCGCCTCGACCGCGCCCGCTTCGGCGCCGCGCGACTGCCATTCTTCGGAGCCGATGGCGGCCAGCACGCGCTCGCACGCCGCGCCCAGCTCGGTGGCAACGCGTCCCATGCGTTCGACGTCGACCGCGATCTCCGTGGCGGCGACCGGCACCGACTCGGCGTACTCGCACTCTTCGCGCAGCGCGTCCACCTCGGCGATCAGCGCTTCCACTTCTTCGGTGGAAACGGCGTTGCGGCCCCCGGCTTCGCCGTCTCTCTCGTGGCACGACGCCAGCAGCTCTTCCTTTTCGATGAGTTCGAAGATCACCTGTGCCAGGCGCTCGTCCCACGCGAGCCGGCGCTGACCGATGACGTTGAGCAGCGATTCGATGGCCCCCAAGAGACGCGTCCAGTCGGCGAGATCGACCACGAGCATCGTCCCGGCGAGCATGCGCACACTGACCTTGCACCGCTCCAGCGTGGGCTCGGGGACGAGACCGCCGGCCGTACAAGCGAGAAGCTCGCAGAGCGTTTCGCACTGCGAGCGAACTTGACGGGCGAAGAGTGCGCGGCTGTCCATTGGGTCGTGCGGTCTCCCGGGGCGTGATTACGCGTGCACGCCTGCTACAAAGTCGACGGCTCCGATCGCGTACAGATCCACCGCGTCCGCATCCACGCCGACCGGCGCCGGCGCGTCCGCGACCGCGATGTCGTCGACCTTGATACGGCGCGACGATTTGGCCGGCTTGGCCGCGGCCACGGGCTTGTGGGCCGGGGCCGGTTTGGCCGCGGGCGTTTGCCTCTGCGCGGGCTTCGCGGCGGGCGCCTCGCCGGAGCTCGGGCCGGTGAGGAAGCCGTCGTCATCGGCCGCGCTGGGCGCGGGCGCCTTCGCCCGCGGAGCCGCGTGCGTCGCATCCACCTCGTCCGCGGTCTCGGCGGCCTGCGTCGCGCGCGATAGATCCCACTCGCCGCCGGCCTCGCGCTCGACCACGAAGCGCGGATCCGCCTCGTGCTCGTGGTGGTCGGTCTTGCGACCCGTTTCGTCGGTGAACAGGTTGCGGTCCTTCTCGAATCCGGGAATGTCCGCGAACGGGGTATCGTCGTGGGTGTCCTCGAACACGTTCGCGGCCCGTTGCGGGACGAAATCGTCGTCGGCCGCCGGTTCCGGCTCGGCCACCACGCGCGCGCCCGCCGGCGGCGCCTGCACGTCTTCCTCGAGGCTCGCGGCCAGGTTGCCCCAGTCCTCCTGGGCCGCCGGGGCGGCCTCGGGCGCGGGCGCGGGCGCGGGCTTGCCCTTGCCGCCCGTCGCGCGATCGAGTCCGTTGACCGCTTCCGCCAGCGTCACCATGCGCTCGCCCCACAGGCGCGTCTTGGCGACGACGCCTTCGAGTGCCTTCAACGCGGCTGCGCGGCGCTTCTCCGCCCCCACCGCGCTGCTGGAAATGGTGTCGATCGCGCTTCGAATCGACGGGCTGGTCTCCCGCCACTGCTGGGCCACGGCGTTGAAGCGCGTCGCGATGGTTCGCACTTCCTCGGCCACCTTGATGGCGTCGCCTTCGGCGCCGCCGCTTGCGGAAAGCGCGGCCGCGATCGCGATGCGCTTGGTTTCTTCGCCCAAGGTCGCGAGCGAATCTGCCACCGCGTCGACGCGTTTGGCCGCGGCCGCCACACCGCTCGACGCCGCCGCGGGTACCGCGAGCGCGTCGATGGCTTGCTGGAGCGACGCCAGCCCGGCTTCGATCTCGCGCGCGCCCGTGATGCACGAACCGGCGTCGCGCTTGGCCGACGCCACCGCGGTACGCACGGCAGCCAGCGTGGTATCGACGCTCGCCCTCAGGTTGTCCAGCTCGCGCTTGGCGGAGTCGTCCTGCACGACGCGCTGGCCGTTCAGTCTCTCGCGCACCGCGCGCTCGATCTGCTTGAGCTCGGGAATGGTCAGCGACAGGCTGTCGCTGAATCCGCTCTTGGATTCCACGATCGCGTTGAGGAGGATCGCGCTCTCGGAGGCCAGATTGCCGTTGCCGCGCTCGGACGATGCCGAGGCCGAAGCGCGGGGCGCGCCCTTTTCCTTGTGGCGCTTCTCGCGCTCCTCGATCTGCCGCTCGCGAGCCGCCATGCGGTTCTTGAAGCTCATCACGAACTCGCGCAGCTCGGGGTTCTGCTTGAGCTCATCGAGTTTGCCCGCGTCTTCGAAATCGTCCATGCTCTTGAACGAGCGCAGCAGATCGCGGAACTCGGCGCCGCTGCTGACGGACGACTGGTAGCGACGCACCGCGCCGGTGACGAGCACGTACGACGCAAACGCCAGGAGCGCGACGAGCGCGATGAGCGGAACCATCTCGTCGACGAAGGCGCCGACGTTGAACTTCCATTCCGTGGGCGACACGCCGTCCAAGTGGATCCAGTTCCACTGCAGCCCGAAGGTCCCGGTGATGAAGTAACTGACGCCGAGGGCCGTGACGACCAGGAGAAGGGCGACGAAAAAGCCGACCTTCCCGGGCGACGTCAGTACCGGTGACTTCTTGCGATCCACGATGGGACTCCTTGCGTTTGGGCGCGCCGGCGGTTCCGGACGTGCCGGGCGTGTTGGGTCGCGCGAGTGCCTGTGCTTGGCAGCCGATCACGCAAGGAATATGCCAGCGAAGTGCCCCGGGACGGGTCCGTCGGTGAGTGCTAACGCGTTATTTAGAACTGGGATAGAGAGTCCGCGAAGCATGGCGAGAGGCCCCGTCCACGTGCAGTTTGCACGGACGGGGAGTTCTTCGCGTTGCTTTTTCGGGACTAAACGGCCTTGCGAAGGAGTGCCTTGTACAACGCGGGTCGTCGGTCGCGAAACAGATCGTTGTTCGGTGTCACGTGCTTGTCCAGCGCTTCCGCCACGTCGATCTCGACCACCTTGAGCGTTTCGCTGCGCTCGCTGGCACTCGCGAGCACGTCGCCCTTGGGCGACACCACTTGGCTCTTGCCCGTGAACGTGAGCGAGATGTTACCGCGCTTTTCCATACCGATGCGATTGGCCGTCACCGAGAACACGCGGTTCTCGATCGAGCGCGTGCGCATCGCGTCCTGGCACCACGGCAGCACCAGATTGGCCGGCTGGCAAACGACCTGCGCGCCGTCGAGAGCCAGGCTGCGCGTCACTTCCGGAAAGAACCAGTCGAAGCAGATCATCATGCCGATCTTCGCACCCTCGACGGGGTAGGCCTTGAACGCACCGTTGCCGGGTTGGAAGAACAGCTTCTCACGATCGAAGAGGTGGGCCTTCTGGTACACGTGCGTGGCGCCCTTGGCGGTGATGAGTGCCGAGGAGTTGTAGTACTTGCGATTCTTCGCCTCGAGGAATCCGAAGACGAGATTGAGCCGCTGCGCGACGGCGACCTTGCGCAACTCGGTCACGGTGACGCCCGCGGCGGTTTCGGCGAGGTCGCGAACCTCTTCCATGTTGCGGAACACGTATCCGGTGTTGAAGAGCTCGGGCAGCACAACGGTGGCGTCGGTGACCCCGACTAGCATGGACTTGGCGGCGCGCACGTTTTCCTTGGTGCGGCCGAACTGCGGGCGCAACTGCAGGTACCCGATCTTCACGGCAATCCCCCTATCTCGGCGCGGGGCGGGCACCCTGGGGGGTCTCGCGCCGCGCCTTCCCATCGTCGCCATCCTATTGTGAAAGAATGAGATAGGCCCGGGTTGGGCGACGATGTGGGGTCATTATAGCGCAACTCGGGCGACACCCGAAGCAGTAATCGCTCCCCGCGCGCGACTCCCGCCGCCATGAATAACTGTCAATGAGACAATGCGTTGCGCCCCGACCGAGCGCTGTCGGGGGCGTGCGGCTTCCTCCCGGCACGGTGCAAGCATATGTTTCATGCGGATCTAGGGCGGGTCGAGGCGTGCGGGGGCCGTGGCATACGCCTTGCAGCACCGACTCGTGGAAGGCGCCGCTCGCCGCGGCGCCGATTTCGGTTCGACGGCTCACAACGAAGGGACGGCAGCGAACCCAGATGGAAGGCGGAAGTCACATCACGCTCGGCCCCGCCGGCAAGCGCGAGATCGAGCCCACGTTCTTCTTCATGATGAACTGCCTGCTCTACAGCCGCCTGGAGTCCGGCAACCCTTCGAACCAGAATTACTACGACGAAGACGTCAACGTGTACCTCGCCAATCTCCTGACGTCGTTCATGAACCCGGATTTCCACGAGCGCACGCGCAAGTACCTCTCTCCCTACGACAGCGATTTGTTCGAGAAGGTGCGCAATTCCCCCGACGTGCGCCTCAAGTACACCATCTACAAGACCAACGCCGACTTTCTCCTGATCTCGATCGGCATCTTTCGCAATCCGGACGCGTCGCGGCCGGGCTCCAAGGATGCGTTCATGAAGGACAACGAGGAAGTCTACATGGGGCGCGCCAAGGCCTACTACCAGTTCGCCTATTCGTACAGCCAGTCGATGTTCCGCAAGGCGACCGCGATCAGCGAGGTGCTGGAGAAGCTCTCGCGCGGGTTCGAACAGTACGTCGACATCTTGAGCTACATGCGCGGCGAGTATTTCAACATTCTCGAGCGGCTATCGTCGGGCGACGTGTACCACCTCGAGCGCGCGATCGACCGCGCCGAGGCCAACCGCGAGCTGCGCACGCTGCAGGATCAGTTTTTGGATCTGTACTCGGATTACATGAAAAACAAGAAGCCGGAGCTGAAGGAACAGCTCCGCGAACTCGCGAGGAAGATTCAACGAATCGATGAGTCGTTCCGCTTCACGATGGATCAGATATAGACGGCGGCTCCACCGCTTCGCGCGCGACCGGCGCCACCGTCTTCGCGTTTCGTTCCACGAACGACGCAATCGTTTGGAACACTTCCGCCTTGGCCGAACCCCGCGTCAGCACGTGCGACCCTTCTGGGAGTAGTTTGATATCCGTATCGGCGTGACGCGCCTGCTTGCGCACGAACTTCAATCCACGCGGCGAAAGATGACGGTCGTCAACCGCTTGCAGTGCGAGCAATGGCTTGTCGATGGCTGCCGAGTTCTTGCGCGCATGCTCCATGGCCTTGATGACTTCCCCGTTCCAGCCGGCAAAGTGATAGAAAACGGTGGGTGTCACCACGCGCGTGACTTGGAGCAAACGGGTCTTGAGGCTCATGCGCGGGTAGAGCGCGGGTGCGAGCAGGATCACGCCGGAAAGCGGCGCGCGATCGTGCAGGATCAAGGACACCGTGCCGCCCAGGCTCAAGCCGCACACGAACGCGGTCGACGAGCACGCCGTCACCGCTTCCAGCGCGATCTGCGCCTGCGTCACCCACGAACCCCACGAGACCATGTCGCCGCGCGCGGTGGTCTTGGTCAGACGCGGGCAGAAGGTCGAAATACCGCGGGCGTAGAGAAAATTGCCGAGCTCGCGAAACTCCGCAGGCGTGCCGCCGGCGCCGTGCACGAGCAACACGAGCGGAGACTCGCCGTCGTGCAGGAACAGGAAGGTGCGGTCGTCGCGGGCGACGTGGAAGGCCTTGTCGCGCTCGAAGTGCTGCAGGAATTGCGCGCGCAACAACTCGCGCCGGTAGCGCGCCTGCTCCGGCGACTTCTGGATCGCCTCGTTGATCTCCCAGATGGTGCGGTCGATTTGTCCGTGCCAGTTCATGCGAAACCGCGCCCCGTTCGGCGCCTCAACTCAGTCGGTAATTGGGGGCTTCCTTGGTGATGATGACGTCGTGGGGATGACTCTCGCGCAGCGCCGCCGGAGTGACGCGCATGAAGTGGCCGTCCTGTTTGAGCGACGCCAGCGTGGGCGTCCCGCAGTAGCCCATGCCCGCGCGCAGCCCGCCGATCAGCTGATAGATCGAATCGGCGATGCGGCCCTTGTAGGGCACGCGGCCCTCGATGCCCTCGGCGACCAGCTTGGCCTCTTCGACCCCGGCCTGGCCGTAGCGGTCCTTGCTGCCACCCTTCATCGCTTCGATCGAGCCCATGCCGCGGTACGACTTGAAGCTGCGTCCTTCGAACAACACGATCTCACCCGGGGTCTCGTCGGTGCCGGCGAAAAGACTCCCGATCATGACCACGTCGGCGCCGGCCGCGATGGCCTTGACGATGTCGCCGCTGTACTTGATGCCGCCGTCCGCGATCAGCGGAACGCCCGCCTTGGACACGACCGCCGCGCAATCCATGATGGCGGTGATCTGCGGGACACCCGCGCCCGCGACCACGCGCGTGGTGCAAATGGCACCCGGTCCCATGCCCACTTTGATGCCGTCGGCGCCGGCCTTGATCAAGTCGCGCGCGGCTTGCGCCGTCGCGATGTTGCCCGCGATCAACTGCAACGTGCGGTGGCGCTTCTTGGCCTTGGTCAGAGTATCGATGACACCCGCCGTGTGCCCGTGCGCGGTGTCGATCGCAACCACGTCCACGCCGGCGTCCACCAGCGCATCGATGCGCGCCAGCGCTTCCTTGCCCACGCCCACCGCAGCACCCACGCGCAAGCGCCCCTCCGAGTCCTTGGCGGCATTCGGAAAATCCATGCGCTTCTGAATGTCCTTTACCGTGATCAGTCCTTTGATCCGGTTCTTCGCGTCCACGACGGGGAGCTTTTCGATGCGGTGCTCGTGGAGCAGGCGGCGCGCGTCTTCCATCTTGATGCCGACGGGTGCCGTCACGAGCCCCTTCGATGTCATGAGGTCCTTGATGGGAAGCGAGTCGTCGTCGTTGAAGCGCAAATCGCGCGAGGTGAGAATCCCCACCAGCACGCCGTTCTTGTCGGTGATGGGAACGCCCGAGATCCCGTACTTTTTCATCAAGGCCTGCGCGTCGCGCACGCGCGCGTTCGGTGCCAGCGTGATCGGGTTCGAGATCACACCGCTTTCGCTGCGTTTGACCATGTCCACCTGCTCGGCTTGTCGCTCGGGCGTCATGTTGCGGTGAATGAAGCCCATGCCCCCTTCGCGCGCGATCGCGATGGCGAACTGCGCCTCCGTGACGGTGTCCATGGCCGCGGAGACGATCGGGATGTTGAGCGGGATCTTCTTCGTGAGGCGCGTGGAGACATCGGCGTCGCCGGGCAGAAAAGACGACTTGGCCGGAACCAGCAGCACGTCGTCGAACGTGATGCCCGTCCCGATGATCTTATCGGGCATGACGGGGGATCCCTCCGGGTTAATTGGGTGAATCTACCACGCGGCCCGAGGGGGCGCAAGCGGCGGGTTCCGGGGCGGCGCAGCCCGGCGCGGCCGTCCCCGGAAAACACGAAGGCCCGGCCGCTCCGGCCGGGCCTTCTTCGCAGTAACTCGCGGAACGCGAGCCGACTCGATTTACAGGTCGCCCGGCTTGAGCGTCTTGCGCTTGTTGGCCTTGGCGCGGTCGCCCGCGTTCTTGATGATGACGCGAACCGCCTTGTCGAGCGCGCCGTAGAAGTCGCTCGAAACGTTGTAACCCTTCGCCGCCGCCTTCGTGCGCGACTTCGAAATGATCAGGTCGCTCGACGCGGCCTTCTTCGCAGCTTTTGCCATTTCGGCTTCCCTCCAGGAAGAATGTGAACGTCTTCCGAAAACTCGGCTCACCAGAGCCTCTTTGTCGGTCTCGGAATAGCAGGAACGCGGAAGCGTGTCAAACACAAAATAGGCCTAAACGGCCGAAATCGGGCACCCCGGGCCGATCGGCGGTTGACACCGATTCCGGGGAGTCACGATAATCCGAGCACTCATGACCGCCTCGAGCCCGTCCGCGATACCTCGCATCGACTTTTCCGACGACGACGTCACCTTCTTCACGATCGGCGACGAGCAGTTCTTTCCAGGGGTGGCGGCATTGATCAACTCGTTGCGACTGCTGGGGTACGCACAGCGCATCGTGGTCGCCGACGTGGGCTTCGAGCCCGCGCAGCGCGATCTGCTTGCGCCGCACGCGACGCTGGTGCCGCTCTCGCGGGCCGACGTCAAGAACCCGCAGCAGTACAAGGCGTTCCCCCACCTGTTGCGCCCGCGCGGAACGGTTGTGATCGTCGACTCCGACATCATCGTCACCGATTCCATCGACGACATGCTCGCGTCCGCGCGCGCCGGGAAGATCGCGGTGTATCCGGACCCGGAGGAGCACCGCTGGTACGCGCAGTGGGAGTCGATCTTCGCGCTCCCGGGCCCGCCGCGCCAGCAGACCTACGTCAACTCGGGCTTCGTCACCTTTTCGACCATGCATTGGCCGGGGCTCCTCGAAACGTGGTGGCACGCGTGCGAGAAGATCTTCCCGCGCCCGACCATCCGCGAAGGGGCCGCGCGCGACGACCCCACCGGGCAGTCGGACCAGGACGCGCTCAACGCCCTCCTCATGACCAATGTGCCGCGCGATAAAATCGCGCTCCAGAAAAAAAACCGCGAAGTATTTCGATGGGATTTCGAGCGCGTGCGCGTGATCGACGAGCGCATGCTCGTGTGCGAGTTCGAGGGAACACGGGTGGCGGTGCTGCACGCCGTCGCGGGACCGAAGCCGTGGCAGCGCGCGGCCTGGAAGGAAACGACGCGGCGCAACGCGTACATGCGGCTCTTGCGACGCCTATTGACCGGCGACGACGTCGCGGTGCGCGGCGCGGCGAGCGACGTACCCGCGTGGTTGCGTCCGGGATTCACGGGGCGCGTATCGTTCGAAGGACTCGGCGCCGTGCGCGCGGTGCGCGCGCGGCTTCCGCGCGACACCGGCATGGTCGCACGCGCGCGCGCGATCGCGCGACGCCCGAAGTCGTAGCGCCTACGGGACCTTCGGCAGCGTGATGCCCTGCTGCTTCTGGTATTTGCCCTTCTTGTCCTTGTAGGAAACCAAGCAGTCCTCGTCGCTCTCGAAGAACAACACCTGCGCGATGCCTTCGTTGGCGTAGATCTTCGCAGGTAGCGGGGTGGTGTTCGAGATCTCGAGCGTGACGAAGCCTTCCCACTCGGGCTCGAAGGGCGTCACGTTGGTGATGATGCCGCAGCGCGCGTAAGTCGATTTGCCCACGCAAATGGTCAGCACGTTGCGCGGGATGCGAAAATACTCGACGCTGCGCCCCAGCGCGAACGAGTTGGGCGGGATGATGGCGACGTCGCCCTTGAAGTCGACGAACGACTTGGGGTCGAAGTTCTTGGGATCGACGACGGTGGTGTTGATATTGGTGAAGATCTTGAACTCGTCCGCGATGCGAATGTCGTAGCCGTACGAGGACACCCCGAAGGACACCGCGTTGTCCTTGACCTGCGATTCCACGTAGGGTTCGATCATCTTGTATTCCTTCACCATGCGCGTGATCCACTTATCGGGCTTGATCGACATGCGTGTCTCCTGTTCTATCCAGAGCTTCGTTCAACGACGCGCGAGCGCCGCGCGAAATTCCTCGGCCAGCGCGGGGTCGGTCTTCATGACGCCGCTGGCGTAAACGGTGATGACGTCGGCGTTCTTCTGTTCGACGCCGCGCATGGCCATGCACAGGTGGCGTGCCTCCACGCGCACCGCCACCCCGCGCGGCCTGAGCGCCCGTGCCAAGTCGCGCGCGATCTCGCGCGTCATGCGCTCCTGCACCTGCAAGCGGCGCGCGTGCAGCTCGACCAGGCGCGCCACCTT
This sequence comes from Candidatus Latescibacterota bacterium, assembly GCA_022615275.1. Classification (GTDB taxonomy): domain Bacteria; phylum Krumholzibacteriota; class Krumholzibacteriia; order WVZY01; family JAKEHA01; genus JAKEHA01. The sequence goes on along the minus strand of JAKEHA010000041.1, from coordinate 4,707 downwards.
GCTCAGCCCTGCGACCCGGCGCGCGGGCACGTACGCCACGTGACACTTCCCGTAGAACGGCACCAAGTGGTGCTCGCACACCGAGAAGAAGTCAATGTCGCGCACCAGCACCATGCCGTCGTAGGAATCCTCGAAAACGCCCTCGGAGAAGATCTCGTCCGCGCTCGACTGGTAGCCGCGCGTGAAGTGGCGCCACGCCTCGGCTACCCGGTCGGGCGTCTCGCGCAGCTCGACGCTCTTGGGGTCGCGCCCCAGCGCGACCAAGAACGCGCGCACCGACTGCGAGAGCGCGTCGGTCCCAATGTGCTTCTTGCGCGTGGGGGAGCGTTTCATGAGGGAAGAGTGTACGCGTTGAGCGCGGCCGGACTCAATGCCCGCCGATCTCGCCCAGGTAGCGCTCCGCGTCGAGGGCCGCCATGCAGCCCATACCGGCCGCGGTGACGGCCTGGCGGTACACGTGGTCGGCGACGTCGCCGGCCGCGAACACGCCCGGCACGTTGGTCTTCGAGCTGCCGGGCTCGACTAGCAAGTAGCCGTTTTCGTCCATGGCGAGCTTGCCCCTGAAGATCTCGGTGTTGGGGGTGTGCCCGATGGCGACGAAGAGTCCCGCGCAGTCGAGCGTGTGCTCCTCGCCCGTGACGACGTCGCGCAGGCGCACACCGCTGACTTTCTTGTCGCCCTCGACGTGCGTCACGACCGTGTTCCAGACGAACTTGATCTTGGGGTTCTTGAACGCACGGTCCTGCATCGCCTTCGACGCGCGCAATTCGCCGCGCCGGTGCACGAGGTGCACGACCGATCCGAACTTGGTGAGATACGTCGCTTCCTCGAGCGCGGTGTCGCCGCCGCCGACCACCACGATCACCTGGTCGCGGAAGAAGAAACCGTCGCAGGTCGCGCACGCGGAAACGCCGTGTCCCTTGAGCTTCTCCTCGGAAGGAATCCCGAGCCAGCGCGCCGACGCACCCGTTGCGACGATGAGAGCGCGCGCGTGGTAGGTCTTTCCGTCGGCGTGCAGCGCCTTGACCGGTCCTTCCAGTTCGACGCCCTCTACGGTGGCGAAATCGAATTCGGTGCCGAAGCGCGCGGCCTGCTTCTTCATCACGTCCATCAGCTCCGGTCCCATGATCGGCTGTTCGAAGCCCGGGTAGTTCTCCACGTCGGTGGTGATGGTGAGCTGGCCGCCCGGCTGTGCGCCCTCGATCACGAGCGGTTTGAGATCGGCGCGGGCGGCGTAGATGGCCGCGGTCAGGCCCGCCGGGCCCGAGCCCAGGATGATGACGTCGTGTGTTTTCATAGATTGATGGTGCGGTCCCGGGAAAAGCCCGATGAATATACCCGCCTTGGCTTCGAAGTCAAGCGAACGCGCTTGCGCGCGCCGCAGGCGTCTTCTACCATGGTAGCGAGCCCGTCGAATGCGACCCGCCCCACGGCCCATCTCGCATGCGTCTGCAACGATCGATAGTCTCCTTCGCGGCGGCGATCTTACTCGCCGCCCTGGCGTGGTCGTGCGAGGACGATCCCTCGGCACCGCCGCCCGATGACGACGGGAACCCCGCTGTGGGCGACCTCACGCCCCCGCAAACCGTCGCCGACCTGTCTCTGTCCTACCATCCGTCGGCCGGCGACGTGCGCCTGGAATGGACCGCGCCGCGCGACGACGACGAGCACGACCGCGTCGCGCGCTATGACATTCGTTACACGTACTCCTTCCCGATGAGTTGGTGGGCCGCCGAGCAAGTGGCGAATCCGCCCGCGCCGGGGGTCGCGGGGTCGCCCCAGGAGTACGTCATCGCCGACGTGACGCGCGGCCAAGACCTCTACGCGGCCATTCGGTGCTTCGACGACGCCGGTCATTACTCCGAAGTGAGCTCGGTCGCGTACGTGCGTGTCCCGGGCTATTCGTTCCAGGCCACGTGCACCGACGCGATGACCGGCGCGCCCGTCGCGGGCGCCGACGCGCAGATCGTCGAGCGCTTTTCGCACGACCTCGTCACCGGCGTCGACGGGACCGTCTCGATCATCGAGGCGAGCGGCCCGGCGCTCGCTCTTCGCGTGGAGTCGGGAGCCGCCGCGCTCACCTACCACAGCCTCGCGGAGACCTTTGCGCTCGACGCGGACCACAGCGTTTCCTATCCGATGATCGAGTACGCGACCATCTCGACGCCGGCGTTCGAGAATATGCTCGCGATGCTGTGGGAGGCATCCGGCCGCGACGACGTCCTGTTGAAATGGAGGAGCCTGCCGGTCGCCTGGTACGCGCCTGCGTTCGTCAATATTAACGACCTCGACTACTATGACCTGGCCGCTCGCGCCGCCGCGCGTTGGAACGAGGCGACCGGATTGCCGCTCTTCGTCGTGGCCGGAGCACCGCCCGCCGTCGGGGTTCAGATGGAGTTTCTGCCGCCCGCGTCGATGGGAGGCCAGAACGGAATCACGGCTTACAGCAACGACGCGGAAGGATACCCGCTCGTCGATCGGGTTCGCATCGTCGACACCTTCTCCGACGGGGCGCGGCTCTACAGCATCATGCTGCACGAGCTCGGACACACCATCCGCCTGCGGCACCTGAACGATCCCTCGTACATCATGTTCCCGAGCCAGCCGCTGCCGACCGACATCTCGAGCGACGAGGTCCGGCTGGTCCAGCTGCTGACCGCGTTGCCGAACCCGGTCAAGCTCGGGGTCTACGACCGCACTTCTCCGCCCTGATGGACAGAAAAAAGCCTTCCCTCCGCCACGCCGGTTGAGACGCCGCGGGGAGAAGCAGCATCTCGTGTGGATCCGTCGCAACGAGAGGGAAGGACACAGGAAGTCTCGGATCTGAAAGTATTGCGGGCTCGCGCCGCATGATGCGGTCCGGCGGGCGAGCAGACTTTCATTCTACCACGTGCGCCGGGCAGTTCAACCCGGATTTTCGACGCCTACCCCCCGCCCCCGGCGCCCGCCGGCAGCGTGCGCTGGAAGAGCTTGAACGTGCGCGTGATCTGGTCGGTCCAGGAGGCGGCGCGCCGGTAGCCGTGGCGCTCGACCGGGTGCAGCGACAATTCCCAATCCTCCTTGCCCAATTCGATCAGGCGCTGGCTCAAGCGCAGGATGTCTTCCGCCAGCACGTTGTCGTCCCGGAGTCCGTGCAACATGAGCAGGTCACCCTCGAGCCCCTCTGCGAAATAGATGGGGGACGAGCGACGGTATGCTTCCGGGTCGCCGGCCGGCGTGCCCAGGATGCGCACGGTGTACCCGTGATTGTAGTGGGCCCAGTCGGTGACCGAGCGCAGCGCGGAGCCGGCCGCGATTTCCTTCGGGTACTTGAACATGGCCATGAGCGTCAAGAATCCGCCGTAGGATCCGCCGTAGGTGCCGACCTGCTTAGCGCCCACGCCGTGCTCGCGCACGAGGTAGCGCGCACCGTCCACGACGTCGTCGAGATCGCGCCCACCCATGTGCTTGTAGATCGCGGTGCGGCAGTCGCGCCCGTATCCCGCCGACCCGCGATAGTCGACGTTGAGCACCGTGTAGCCGCGCGACGCGAGGAAGTGGTGGAACATGAACTCGCGGTAGTAGAAGCCCCAACCGTCGAGGACGTTCTGGAGATAGCCCGCCCCATGAATGAAGATGACGCCCGCGCCATTGGGCGTCCCGCCGTAGCGTTCGGGCTTGAATATGTGCGCCGGCACCGAGACGCCGTCGGAGGCCGTGAACCACACCGCCTCTGGTTCGAGCCACGGGAAGCTGCGAAATACTTCCGTCGTCGACGTCGTCACGGGACCGTCCAGTGCTCCCGACGACGCGTCGAGCAAATACAGCTCGGCGGGCGAGGTCGCGCGCGAGTGCAGCACGGCGGCGCGCGCAAAGTCGCGAGCGAATACCACGTCGTAGGTCCCGGGCTCCGGCGTCACGAGGCTGCGATTCGAGCCGTCGAGGCTCATCGACCAGAGCCGGCGCGAACCCGGGCGTCCTTCGTTGGTCACGAGGAACCAGCGTTCGTGATCTTCGTCGAGCCACGCGTAGTGCACTTCGAACTCACCGTGGGTCAGCTGCGTGCGCCGGCCCGACAACGACGCGACGTACAGGTGGCCCCACCCGCCCGGTTCCGACACGAACCAGATCGACTTTCCGTCGGGCATCCACGCCCCCGATTCGTCGAACATGGGCCCGTCTACCCAGGCCGCGTCGTGGAAGCGATCGACGATGCGCACCGACACGCTCCCTTCGCGGCCGCGCTCCTCGGGCGACGCGGTCATGAACAGGCGGTCGTGCCAGTCTTCGCTGATGCCGCGGAGCAGCACCAGGTCCGCGGTCGGCGACCACGAGAGCACACTCGGCGAAATCTTCTCGCCGGCGTCGATTTCGATGAGCGAGTCGCCCTCGAGATCGATGAACGCCACGCTCGCTTCGTCCTGCTCGTCGCCCACTTTGGTGCGCACGTCTTCGGTCTCGACGTACCCGCTCTCGGTGACGACGAGCGGAAGGGTTTGTTAACGCAGTTCGACCAGCTTCGCCGGCGGCTGGCGGCGGATGCCGACGCTGCGGCGATGGACGACTACCAGGCCCAGGCACTGAATCTGCTCGCTTCCCACGCCTTGCGGCAGCGGAAAACTCATCAGCGCGCGGCCCTCGTCGGGCGGCTCGGAATTCCACCGCCCGACCGCGATGATCTCGCGCCCGCCGTAGTTCCAGTCGCGCGTGCTCACGTTCGACGACAGC
>JAKEHA010000255.1 GCA_022615275.1 Candidatus Latescibacterota bacterium | reverse complement strand
AGATCGCGAGATGGAGGCCGTCCAAGGCCCCGGCGGACGCAACGAAAGCATCTTTACAGATGCCGCGGGCGCGCGCAATAATCGGCCCCCGTGTCGATCGAGCGGGGAGACCTGGCCCCCCGGGCCTGGGAGGCACGTCCCCGTCATCTTTGAGAATCGCAACGTGTTCGAGGAGGAATGATGTCTCAGGAATTCGAGTTTACCGATGCCACCTTCGACCAAGAGGTGCTACGAGCGGACCGGCCCGTACTCGTCGACTTTTGGGCGCCGTGGTGCGATCCGTGCAAGGCCATCGCGCCCATCGTGGCCGAGATTTCGTCCGAGTACGCGGGTAAGTTGAAGGTCGGGAAGGTCAACACCGACGACAACCAGCAGATCGCGGTGCGCTACGGGATCATGAGCATTCCCACCATCATGATCTTCAAGAACGGCGAACCCGTGGACCAGATCGTCGGGGTCGGGAGCCACCCGAAGAAGACGCTGACGTCCAAGATCGACGCCGTGCTCGCGAGCTGATCCAAGCGCCCATAGCACGCCCGGATCGAGGCCGGCCCCCCGAGGGGCCGGCCTTTTTGTGCCCGTCCCCGGCGCGGCGTGGAACTTGCAACGATCACCGCGTATGTCCCGGTTGTACCTCGTCGTTCTCTCGGCGTGCCTCGCCACGGCTTCGTTCTCCTGTGGAACGACCGACGAGCGCACCGCGCGCGGCGGCTCCGGGGCCGGCGCAGTCGCAGACACCTCGCGCGGCCCGGTTTCCGGCGGCCGCGTCATCATCGGCGTGCAACAAGAGCCCGAGATGTTGAGCGAGATACTCAACTCGATGGCGACCAACAACATGGTCTGCAATCTGATCTTCTCGAAGTTCGTCAAGTACGACGACCACTTCAATCTGATACCGGATCTCATCACCGAGATTCCGTCGGTCGAAAACGGCGGCGTGTCCGCAGACCATCGCGTGTACACGTATCATCTGCGCTCGGGCGTGCGCTGGCACGACGGACGGCCGCTCACCAGCCGCGACGTTCGCTTCACCTTCGACGTCATCATGGATCCGAAGGTCAACGTGGAGTCGCGCGAGGGGTGGGATGCGGTCGCCTCCCTGGAGACGCCCGACGACACCACGGTGGTGTTCCGCCTCCACAAGCCGTACCCGGACTTCGTCGGCGAGACGTTCTTCGACGAGCCGGTGCTGCCCGAACACCTCCTGCGCGAGTCGGTCGGCGAGCGCTTCCACGCGGCCCGCTTCCATCGCGCGCCGATGGGCTCGGGACCGTTCAAGTTCAAGAGTTGGACGCCGGGGTCGCACCTGGAACTGGTCGCCAACGCCGATTACTACGGCGAAGGCCCCTACCTCGACGCGATCATCTTCAAGTTCATCCCCAACGAGAATACGCTCCTGGTGCAGCTCAAGACCGGCGAGATCGATGCGTTCGACAACGCCAATATCAATTTCATGTCGCATTTGGAGGCCATCCCCGGTGTGCGCATCTATCGGACTCCGATGCTCATGTACGAGCACCTGGATCTCAACGTCGAAAACCCGGTGCTCGCCGACCGGCGCGTGCGTCGTGCACTCTCCTTCGCCACCAACAAGGGGGAGATCGCGCAGAGCATCTACAACGGGCTGGTGGTGGTGGCGCCGCTCGACGAGTTCACGGAATCTCGTTACCACTCGCCGTCCGCGGCCGAGCGCGCCCGCTTCGACCTGACGGCGGCGCGCAGATTGCTGAACGAAGCCGGGTGGCGCGACACCGACGGGGACGGAATCGTCGACCGGGACGGTATTCCGCTCAAGCTGACCATTTCCGCGAGCGCGGGTCAGCCCAACCGCGAGCGGACCGAGCTGGTGCTGCGCGAGCAGTACCGCGCCGTGGGCATCGACGTCGAGATACGCAACTACGGACCGACGGTGCTGTACGGTACCTACGAGGACGGCGGCATCTTGAAGCGCGGCTCCTTCGACATCGCCATGTACGCGTGGCTCTCCACACCGGAGCCGTCGCGCCGTGAAGCGCTGTACTCGGCCACCAGCGTCCCGCCCCAGGGGCAGAATCACCCGCGCTTTCGCCACGACGAATTGACCCGCCTGCTCGAGCAGGGCAGCACGGAGACCGATGTCGCGAAGCGCGAAGTGATCTATCAGCGCGTGCAAGAAATCCTCGTCGACGAAGCCCCCGTGATTCCGCTCTTTTGGTACACCGCGATCGATCCGGTGACCGAGCGCCTGCAGAACTTCCGCCCCAACGCGACGCAGTCGGCGGACACGTGGAACGCGTCGACGTGGTACCTGGGCGGCCCGGAGGTGTCGTCTCGGTAACGCCACCTCGGGCTCGCACCGAGGGCTTTCCATCCGCTCTCAGCGGCCAGTTGGTACAAAACTCGCAGTCCCGCCGCGGAGTCCTTGCGCGAGGCGGCGCCTGGGCCGGCTAACCATTTGTATTCATTTGTGTTATGTCGATGCTACGATTCTTCCTGAAGCGCGCGGTCGCGATCATCCCGCTCGTCCTGCTGGTGTCGCTGATCTGTTTTGCACTGATGCAAGCGACTCCGGGTGGGCCGGTGGGTGTATTGACGGACAACCCCATGGTCGGTCCCGAAGACGTCGCCCGCATCCGCGCCAACTTCGGCTTCGACCGGCCCGTGATCGTCCAGTACGGGCTGTGGCTCAAGCGCGTGCTGCTGCACGGGGACTTCGGGCATTCGTACGTCACCGGTGAGCCCGTGATCGAGATGATCTGGCAGCGCCTGCCCGCCACACTGGAGCTCATGGGGGCCGCGTTTCTGCTCGCGTTCCTGTTCGGACTCTCGGGCGGTATCGTCGCCGCGCTCAAGCGCTACACCAAGTTCGATTCCGTGATCATGCTGGTGACGCTCTTCGGCATTTCCATCCCGGTGTTCTGGCTGGGGCTCATGTCGATGATGTTGTTCACGGTGAAGTGGCGCTTGCTTCCATCGGCGGGGATGTTCGCGCTGGGCGTCCCGTTCTCCGTGATGGATCACTTGCGTCACTTGTTGATGCCGTCGCTGGTGTTGTCGCTCTTGTTCATCGCGAGCTGGAGCCGCTACATGCGCGCGAGTCTCTCCGACGTGCTGTCCATGAACTATATCAACGTGGCGCGCGCGAAAGGCGCCACGCGCGGCTCGGTGGTGTTCCGCCACGCGGTGCGCAACGCCGCCATTCCGGTGCTGACGGTGATCGCGCTGAATCTGCCGGCGCTGTTCACCGGGTCGATCATCACCGAGACAATCTTCGCGTGGCCGGGCATGGGACGGTTGTTCTACGACGGACTGCTGCGCCAGGATTACACCCGGCTCATGGGCATCATTTTCATCGCGTCGGCGCTCATCGCCGTGTTGAACCTCATCGCGGATACGATCTATGGCCTTCTCGACCCCCGTATTAGACTCGCCCGCTAAAGGCGGATCGCGGCGCGCGGTGGTGGTGCAGACGGTGCATCCGCTGCGCGACACCCTGCGTTCGGCGCCCACGCGCGCCTCGCGCGGCAGCGATCACAACTGCTTCAGCTCCGCGCTGCGGAAGAGCCCGCTCGCGTACGCGGCCTTCATCGTCATGAGCCTGATCGTGCTGGGCGCGGTGTTCGCGCCGCTGATGAGCCCCTATCACAAGGACAAGATCGACCTCACGCGCCAGTACCTGCCGCCCTCGCTCGACCATCCCTTTGGAACCGACGACCTGGGGCGCGACATCTTCGTGCGCGTGATGCACGGAGGCCGCATCTCGCTCGCCGTGGGTTTCCTGGCGATGCTGGTGGCCCTGGCCATCGGGGTAGCGGCGGGGGGCCTCGCGGGCTACTACGGCGGCTGGGTGGACGCGGTCCTGATGCGAGCCGTGGACCTGATGCTCGCGGTTCCCGTCTTCTTCGTGATCCTGTTCCTTTCGAGCGTCGTGTCGCCCAAGATATCCATCGTCGCGGTGTGCCTGATGATCGGATTCACGCAGTGGATGGAAGTCGCTCGACTCGTGCGCGCGGTCGTGATGACGACCAAGGAGCACGAGTTCGTGGACGCGGCGCGCACCCTGGGCCTGCCCGATCGGCGCATCATCGTGCGCCACCTCTTGCCCCACACGACCGCGCCCGTGCTGGTCGCGATAACGCTGGGGCTGGCGCAAGCGATCATCATCGAGAGCGGGCTGTCGTTCCTCGGCTTCGGGGTACAACCGCCGACGCCGAGCTGGGGTGCGATGCTCCAGAACGCGCAGAGCTACCTGAGCGACTGCCCCTGGATCGCGATCTTCCCGGGTCTGATGATCTGCTTGACGGTGGTGTGCTGCAACGTCCTGGCCGACTTCCTGGGCGAAGCCATGAGCCCGGCCCGGCGCGCGGCGCGCTGACGTCGTTCGGGTCCCCGCACCTCGGCCCGACGCCTCCGGCGATTGACGTTGATGTCCTTTGAGGGCTGGAGTATCCTCCACCGGCCCGACGCGCTATCCTCTTCGAAACAATCGGATTACGCTGGGACTCGGCGGTGCCATGGGGGCCGCACGATATGAGCTCCTCCATCCTCATTCTTCTATTTTCGGTGCTCGCCGCGGTGGCGACGCTCGCCGGTGGCATGGCGGCGACGCTCCCGGGGCGTCTCTCGCACCGGCGGTTGAGTCATATCATCGCCTTCGGCGCGGGCTACATCCTGGCCGCGGCGCTTGTGAGCCTACTGCCCGAGAGTCTCGAGCTCGTCGCGTCGGCTCCCCTGTGGGTGCTCGCCGGTTACGCCCTCGCGCACCTCTTCGAGCACACGTTCACGACCCACTTCCATTTCGGCGAAGAGACCCATGCCGAGCACATCGTCACCGCGCGCGTCAGCACGACCGCGCTGGTCGGGCTGTCGCTGCACGCCTTCTTCGATGGGGTGGCCATCTCCTCGGGATTCCTCGTGACACCCGCGCTCGGCGTGCTGATCGCGCTGGCGGTCGTGCTGCACAAGGTGCCGGAGGGTGTCACCATCTCCTCGCTCATGCTCGCGTCCGGTCGCACGCGCAAGAGCGCGCGTGAAGCAGCCCTGTTGCTCGCGGCGGCAACCTTGCTCGGCGCCGCGTGCATGTCGCTCCTCGGTGAGGGGTTGAAGGGGGTCGGCCTGGCGCTCTCGTGCGGCATCGCGCTCTACGTCGCCGCCACCGACCTCATGCCCGAGATCAACCAGCACCCCGAGGGGCGCTATTCGATCAGCGCGGCGGCGGGCGTGCTGCTATACTTCGGGGTCCATGCCCTCATGGGGCGCGTGGGGTTGCACTGACATGGCAGGATCCGACTACATCGTCGTTCTCATCACGGCGCCTACCATGGCGGACGCGCGTCGCATCGCGCGGCTGCTGGTGGAGGAGCGCTTTGCCGCGTGCGTGAATTTGCTTCCCGAGTGCCGAAGCGTCTATCGCTGGGAGGACGACGTGGTGGAGGAGTCGGAGGCGATGATGGTGGTCAAGACGGCGCGCGAACTGTTTCCCGCCTTGGCGAAGCGGGTTGCGGAGATCCACCCCTACGCGGTCCCGGAGGTAGTGGGGCTACCGGTGGTCGAAGTCGCCGAGCGCTACCGGCATTTTTTGGCCGACGGCGTGCGGCGCGAGAAGTAGTCGCCTCAGACCAGGGCCGCGGTGGCTTGGACCGCGACGTCGAAGAGGGATCCCCACACCGCGCCGACCGTCGTGACGAACGCGCGACCGAGGGTGGCCGCGACCTTCGCGGTGCGCTTCACGGTCTCGACCGGGGTCGCGGGAGCCTCGAGGTGCTTCACCGCGGCGCCGCGGATGTGAATCACGCGCTCCATCTGGAAGGCCTCGCCGGGGACGTCGACCTCGATGGCGATAGGGGCCTCTACGGTCGGGCAGACGACGGGCTTGACGCCGATAACATACTCCGCCTTGGGCGCGGAAGCGCTTGCCTCGACCGCGTACCACGTGGCAGCCTTGGGCACCTTCGCGTTCTTGGCCGCGGTCGCGCGGCTCGCCTTGGACTCCTTGCAGGCATATACATGTGAATAGGCACCGATCAGGATCAACCCAGCCGATGCAGCAGTCGCCAACGTTCTCATTTCACCCCTCCTTGTCGATTACATACGCGGGCTCTGCGCCCCCGGTTCCCGGCTATCTCCCGTGTATGCCCTTTAGACGCCCGTTTTCGACGGACCGTTGCATTTTTTTTGGGGAGCGGGGATGAAATTACCCTCCTTTGGGCTGGCCCTAAGCGGTGGGACCGCCAAATCGGTAACGCACGTCGGGGTGGTCAAGGCACTGGTCGAAGCGGGGATACCCATTTCGTACGTAGCGGGGACCAGCGGGGGAAGCATCGTGGGCACGATGTACGCCTCGGGGATGCCCATCTCGACCATGGAGGCGGTCGCCACCAACATGAGTTGGCGAAAGCTGGTCAGCATCCGGCTCACCCGCCTGGGGTTCATATCGAGCCAGCGCATCGAGGATTTCGTCGTGGAGACGATCGGCAACCTGCACTTCGAGGACCTCGCGGTTCCGTGCGCGGTCGTCGCGACCAATCTGGTGACGGGCGAGACCAAAGTGTTTCGCAGCGGCCCGGTCGCGCGCGCGGTGCGCGCGAGCTGCAGCATCCCGCAGATCTATCTGCCGGTCGAGCTCGACGGCGAGTACTTCGTCGACGGGGGCTTGTCGCAGTACTTGCCGGTGGAGACCGCGCAGGAGATGGGCGCGGAGTTCGTGCTCGCGTCGCACCTGGCTCCGGTCGATCCCAGCTACCGGCGACCGCAGAACATTCTGCAGCTGGTGGTACAGGTGACCGGGCTCATGGCGCGCAAGAACTTTCCCATATCGGAAGCGAAGGCGGACTACGTCGTTCACCCCAACGTCGACGCCTACAGCTCGTTCGACTTCGATCACGCCGCCGAGATGATCGAGATCGGCTACGACGCGACCCGGCGCGTGATCAACGACTTGAAGGAAAAATGGGAGCGCTCCGGCGGCCTGGGCCAGCGCATCGTTCGCAAGCTCGCCGGCGAATAGCCATGGCGCGGCCCATCGTCCTGCTCACGGATTACGGAAGCGACGAGTTCTACGCGGGAGTCACGCGCGCCGTCCTGGCCGCGTCGTCACCCGCGTCGTTCGTCGTCGATCTCACCCACGACGTCCCGGCGCACGACGTCGAGCGAGCGAGCTTCGTACTCGCGCGTTCCTTCGATTACTTGCCGGCGGGGGCGGTGGTGGTGGTCGTCGTCGACCCGGGCGTCGGCACGGCGCGACGGGGCCTCGTGATCGAGATCGGCGGTCGCGTTCTGGTCGGTCCCGACAACGGGTTCGCCAGCGATCTGCTCGCGATGCGCCCCAACGCGAGCTTCTTCGCGATCGACGACGCGGCCGTGCGCAGCGAAACCGGATCGGCGGTGCGGGGTGCGACCTTCCACGGCCGCGACGTGTTCGCGCCCGTGGCCGCCGCCATCGCCCGCGGACGCGCGGCGGCGGACTTCGGGTCCCCGGCCGACCACGTCGTCATGCTGCGCGGCGTCCCCAGCGTGTCCATCGATGGCGGACGCGTCCACGCGCGGGGGCGCCACATCGATCGTTTCGGCAACATTCTCTCGGACCTCCCGCGCGCGGTGTTGGAGCGCGTCTTCGGGCCCCATCTGGGAATTGTCCACGTGCGCGTGGGTGGCATCGAAGCGGGCGCGCTGGTGAAGACGTACGCCGACGGTGGGAACCGCGCGCTCGTCGTGCTGCTGGATAGCTGGGACTTGGTGGAGGCCGCGGTCAACGGGGGCCGCGCGTGTGACCTCGTAGGAGCCGCCCGCCCCCAAGACGTGCACTTCGAGGCCTATGCCGCGTGACCGGTGCGCGCGGCACTTTTGGGCTTCAAGCGCGCAGTCCGATCGGCTATGCTTTCGCCCCTAAAAAAAAAGCGAGGGTCACACCCAGACCGGGCCGGCCGACTTGGGTCGGCGCCTCCGATCCATCGACGACAATAGACCGAACGGCCGCCGCGCAATTCGCGGGTGCGACGCGGCGACCGAATCAGTAGGAGAACGGCATCGATGAAACGAGCGTTGACGACATTCGGCTTCTCGCTCTTGGGGTGCATGCTGGTGGGCTCGGCCCACGCCCAGGTGGGGAGCCCGCCCGAAGAGGCGAAGTATTTTCGCATCCCAACCAAGTTCCACCTCTTCGTCGAGCTCGGCGGCTCGCTGCCGACCAGCCCCGGGGTGTACAACGACCTCTGGAATTCGGCCTTCCAATTCGGTGCGGGGGGCGGTGTGAACGTGATCTCCTGGCTGGACGTCTGTGCGAACTTCACGTACGCGTCGTGGGAGAACAACTCCACCGACTCGAAGTCGGTCATCGGCTACGTCGGCGTACCCGACGTCGAGGGCGGTTTGATCACCACGATGACCATCAGCGGCTCGGCGCGCTTCGTCGCCGTACCCAGCGCGCGCACCAATCCGTACGCCGAGTTCAGCGTCGGGTATTACACGACCTCGGCGGACCCCATCACGATCGAGGGTGTATTGGAGAACACGATGGAGGACTGCAGCGGGATGATGCTCGCGCCCGCGGTGGGAGTCCAATACGCGCTCGCCGACTCGTGGGGCGCATACGCCAAGTACTCGTACGTCTACTGCTCGAGCAGCGAATTCGCGCCGGGTGACCTTCTGCTGCCGGAAGGCGGCGGCGAGCCCACCGAAGGCGACAACCAGATCTTCCAGACAATCCTCGTCGGCATCATGCTGCGCTTCTGATCGAGTACGCGCGAGCCGGCATGCGCGTCGTGTTTCGCATCTTGGCCGTGATCGTCGCCGCGGCGGCGCTGCACGCGCTCCCGGCGCACGCGGAGCAGCCGGCGCGAAGCGGATTCTCGGCCGGCTTCGGCCTGGGTGGCGCGTCTGTGTCGTGGACGTGGCCCGACGACGAGCGCCGCCGCGAGGAATCGGGGGCGGGCAACGCGCGGTTCGCGTGGGCGCTCGACCAGGACCTGCTGGTCGGCCTCGAGCTGTGGGGGTGGACCAAGGACTACGAAATCGGGAGCGTGCCCGAAGACGTCCCCGCCCAGACCTCGGTGTGGGCGGCCACCGTCGCCGCGACGTATTTCCCCGGCAACACCGGCTTCTTCATGCGGGGCGGGATCGGCGTCGGCGGCGGCCGCGCCGAAGTGACACCGCCCCCGTCGGTCGATTTCCCCGTGAGCGGGAGCAAGTCGGACACCGGCCTGTCGCTGCTGGGTGCGATGGGGTACGAAGCGGGGGTGTCGACGCACCTTTCGCTAGGAGGCGCCGCCCATGTCGTATACGTCGGCATCGATGCCGCGCCGTTCGACGACGTATTCGGATACGGCCTCACCGTGGTGTTCAACTGGTACTGGTAGCCCGCGGCACGCAGCGCTACCATCACCTCCAACCCGAGGTCGAAGCATGCCACCCGAAACTCCCAAGGCGACACAACCCGGCGTCATCACCATCGAGCGCCACATTCTCATGGAGCAGGAGAAGTTTCCCGACTCGTCGGGCGCTCTCACCAGCCTCCTTTACGACATCGCACTGGCCGGCAAGCTGATCGCGAGTCGCACGCAGCGCGCCGGCCTCGCCGACATCCTGGGGTCGGCCGGTCATGAGAACGTGCAGGGAGAGGACGTGCAGAAGCTCGACGTCTACGCGCAGCGCACGATCTACCAGCTCAACGACCACACCGGCCGCCTGTGCTGCATGGCGTCGGAAGAGTCGAAGGACATCATCCCGATCCCGGAGCAGTATCCGAACGGGGAGTACGTACTCGTCTTCGATCCACTGGACGGCTCGACCAACATCGACTTCAACGTGGCGGTGGGGACCATCTTCGCGATCTTCCGCCGCCGCTCGAAGTCGGGGCCGGGTCGGATGGAGGACGTGCTGCAGAGCGGGCGCGAGATCGTCGCGGGCGGCTACCTCGTGTACGGGTCGAGCACCATGCTCGTGTACACGACCGGCCACGGCGTCAATGGGTTCACGCTCGACCCGTCGATCGGTGAGTTCCTGCTTTCGCACCCGAACGTGCGCATTCCCGACCAGGCGAAGTACTACAGCGTCAATCAGGGGTACGAGAAGTACTGGACCGAAGGTGTCCGCCGCTACACGCGCTGGCTGCAGGGGGAAGAGGGGAGCTCGATGTCGCTCTCGCAACGGTACATCGGCTCGATGGTGGCCGATGTCCATCGCACCCTCTTCGGGGGCGGCGTTTTCTACTACCCCGCGGACACCAAGGACCCCAAGAAGCCGACCGGCAAGCTGCGCTTGCTGTACGAAGCGGTGCCGATGGCCTACGTGATCGAGCAGGCGGGCGGCTACGGATCCACTGGGCGCGGTCCCATCCTCGACGTCAAACCGGAAGCCCTCCACCAGCGGACGCCGGTTTTCATCGGCAACCGCGACGTGGTGGGCAAGGCGGAAGAGTTCATCGCGAAGTACGACCGCTAATTCGCGAGGCGGGAGCCGAGCGCTGAGGGCTCCCTCCGCGACTCAACGTACATACTGTGCGACGAAGCGTTGGGGGTTGAGCGGCTCGCCGGTTGCGCGCGACACCAGCTCGTCCCAGCGCCAGCGCTTTCCGGCCGCGAAAACATTCTCGCGCAAGAATTCTCCGACCGACCGCTGTCCCACGAAGGTCGCGCGGCCGTTGCTCGCGTGCAAGACCCCTTTTTGGATGGCGTGGTCGAGCTGCGACGCGAACAACTCGCCCAGCATGTAGTTGTGGTAGTAGACCGGCGCCGAGACGATGTGGATCTTCGCGGCCCAATCCGGTTGGTCGCGTCCGTCCGGGCGCGGCACGGCCTGGTAGCGCTCGACCAGTTCCCACCACAACGCGTTCAAATCGCCGTCCGGGTTGGCGTACAGCGCGCGCTCGAAGCGAACCATCACCTGGCACCAGCGCGCGAAGATCAACTGCGAGAGACGTGCGTTTCGCTCCGATTCGCGGGCGAGCTTCTCGCGCTCGGGTGACGGCACTCCAATCATCCTCCCGATCCAGTCCGCGTCCTTCGAGAGCCGACCGAAGAGCATCGCGATCGCTTCCGTGGCAAAGACGTGCGCGTGTTCGCGCAGCAGGAAGGGAAGGCCGGCGTCGATGTAGCGGTCGTAGACCGCGTGCCCGAGCTCGTGCAGCATGGTGCCGGCCCAGTTCTCGTCGTGTTGGACGTTGGCGAGCACCCGGACGTCGCCGCGGCGATCGATGTCGAGGCAGTACGCGTGCTGCTCCTTGCCGGGTTTCTCGTACAGGTCGCTGTGCTCGATGATGTCGCGCACCTCGAGGCCGATGCCCTCGAAGAACCGCTGCGCCGTGTCCACGACGTCGCGATGGCGATAGTAGCGATCGAAATCGACCTCGAAGACGCGCGGGGTTTCCTGGAAGAACGGGTCCTCGTAATGCCAGGGGCGCAGGTCGCGCGCCGCGATCCCGTAGCGTCGCGCGAGAGCGGCGTCGATGTCCGCCTTGGCGCGCCCGAAGGGCTCGCGCGTCGCGAGGTCGAGCTTGTCGAAGAGCGCGGCCAAGTCGTCCGCCCCCTGCTCGGACAACTCGAGCGACATGACGTAGTAGTCGGCGAAACCGAGCGAGCGCGCGACCTCGTTGCGCAGCCGAACCAGGCGCAGCAGCTCGTCCCGGACCTCGCGGCCCACGGCCTTGTCCCCCTCCCACACGCGGTTTCGATAGGCCGGGTCGGTACTCTGCTTCAGTGCATTGCGCACGTCGTTGCCCGTGAGCGAGCGCCCGTCGACGTGCGCGCGGTAGGTGCCGAACGACTGCACGATCTTGCTCGACAGGCGCGTCATCTCTTCGATGTGCGCGGGGTCGATCTGGTTGCGGAGGTAGGTCCGGTAGAGGAGGTCGAGTTGGCGTCGCTCCAGTCCATCCTCGGTTTCGGCGCCGAGCCACGCTTTCACGTCTTCGAACTCGCGCGCGTTGGTGTAGACCTTTTGCAGTTCCACCTCCAGTCGGGCGTAGCGCTCGAAGTCCGTGGGCTCCCCGGAGATGGTAGCCCTCCAGTACGCGAGGTTGACCTCGCGCGAGAGCGGTTCGATGCGCGCGACATGGGCGTCGAGGAACGAGCGGACGGCGGTCGTCATGGGCGCTTCCTGGGGTTCGAATGGGAACCGCGCACCTGGAGGGCGCGCTGGGGGTCGGCCGGGACACGATAGCCCAGTCCAGTGACGGGGCGCCAGAACAAAAATGCCAATTGTTTTCGTGGCAATGGGTTTCGGCCGGTCGTAGAATCCCGTCCAAGATCACGCCGAATTTGCCCGGGGCCGCGCGTGTAACCGAGCGCGTGGAAGCCAGCATGAGCGCCGCGGCCGGGCCGGCTTTGCCGGAGCTCCCGTTGAACCTCGATAACGAACGCGAGATCATTCGCGGGTGGAAGCGCGGCGACAAGCGCGCATACGAGGCACTCGTCCGCCGCTACATGACGGACGCCTACCTGGTCGCCTACGGATACGTGGGCAACGCCGAGGACGCCCGCGATCTATCCCAGGAGGCGTTCGTCAAGGTCTACCAGGCCCGCGCTCGCTTCGACGAAGAACGCCCCTTCTATCCGTGGCTGTACCGCGTGCTGCGCAACCATTGTCTCAATTTTCTGCGCCGCGGGCGCGTCGAGGTCTCGATCGACGACGAGAACGCCCACCGTGAGATCGCGTCGCCGCGGCCGACGGCGCTCGAGGACCTGGAGAGCGACGAGCGCCGTCGCATCGTGCGCGCGGCGGTCGCGCGCCTGTCGGACGACCATCGGGAGATCATCGTGCTGAAGAATTTCAAGGACCATTCGTACAAAGAGATCGCCGAGATACTGGAGATCCCGATCGGGACCGTGATGTCGCGCCTGTTCTACGCGCGGCAGGCCCTGCGCGCCCTGGTCGAAGAAATCGAGGGCGGAAGCCCGATGAAGGAGGAGGCGTTTTGACCCCGGCGTGCACGCGCTACCAGACCGACGGCATGCGCTGGCTCGACGGCGAGCTCGACGCGCAGGAGGCCGGACACTACCAGGCACACGTGCGCGAGTGCGACGAATGCCGTCGCGAGCTCGCGGCCCTCGGACGGGTCGTGCGCATGACCGACGAGCTCAAGCTGCGCGCCCCCGACGACGAATTCTGGAAGGGCTATTGGGAGAGCGTCTACCGCCGCAGCGAACGCCGTGTCGGCTTCGTACTGCTCGTCGCCGGCATTCTGGCGGTGCTGGGGTACGCCTTCGTTCGTGCCGTCAGATCGCCGGAGCTGCTCACGTACGAAGGTATCAGCGTGACGCTGATTCTGGTCGGCCTGATCGTCATCTTCATTTCGGTCGCGCGCGAGCGCTACCACGAGCACAAGAACGATCCCTACAAGGAGGTCGAGCGATGATCGTCGTGACCACCGACGGGGTGCCGGGCTACCGCGTCACCAAAGTGCTCGGCTTGGTGCAGGGAAGCTCGGTGCGCGCGCGGCATTTGGGCCAGGACATCCTCGCTTTCTTCAAGAACCTCACCGGTGGCGAGATCCGCGAGTACACGAAACTGCTCGCGGAGGCACGCGAGCAGGCGCTCGATCGCATGCGCGAAGAGGCGACGCGGGCCGGCGCCAACGCGATCCTGGGCATGCGCTTCTCCTCGACCGACATCTCCGAGGGTGCGTCCGAGCTGCTCGTCTACGGCACCGCGGTACAAATCGACCGCACCTGATCGCGCCGGTTTGCCGGCCGTTTGCGCGCCGTGATATAGTGCGCGCATGCGTTTCGGCGAGTGGAACGTTCGCACGTGCATCGCGGGGCGATTCGGTTTGGACGGCGGCGCGATGTTCGGCGTCGTGCCGAAGACCATGTGGGAGCGCCTGCTCCCGCCCGATTCGTTCAACCGCGTTCCCATGGTGATGCGGATCCTGCTCGTCGAGGGTCAGGGCAGGACGGTCGTGGTCGACGTGGGCGCGGGGGGCGGCCACAGCGAGAAGAACCGGCAGATCTACGCGTTCGAGGACACGGAGCACGTGAGCGATGCGATTCGCGCGCTCGGGGTCGAGCCCGCCGACGTCACCGACGTTCTCCTCACGCACCTGCACTTCGACCACGGCGCCGGCATCGTCGAGCGCGACGGGGATGACTGGCGGTTGGTCTTCCCGCGCGCGGTGCATCACCTGCAGTCGAGCCAGTGGCGCCATGCGTTCGCCCCCAACGCGCGGGATCGCGCGAGCTACTATGAGGACCGCATCCGCGTCTTGGAGCGCGAGAAGGTGCTTCGGCTCTACGACGGACCGTGGTCGCTCGCACCCGGGTTCGACCTGTTGGTCTTCGACGGGCATACGCCCGGGCAGCAGCTCCCCGTGATCGGCGGCGGGGATGGATCACTCTTCTTTTGCGGCGACCTGTTTCCGACCCATCATCATATTCCCACGCCCTACGTGATGAGCTACGACCTCTATCCCGTTACCTCCATGGAGGAAAAGGCGGCCTTGCTGGAGCGGGCCGAGGCAGGCAAGTGGTTGCTGTGCTTCGAGCACGACGCCCACGTGGAGGCCTGCCGGGTGGTTCGGGACGGGAAGCGTTTTTCGGCCGGAGAGGCCGTCCGCATTTTGTGAGAACCCGCGGCCAGGGCCGGTGTAAAAGTTGCACCCGGCCGCTTGACGGCCGCCCCGCTATCGTTGATCATTGGGTGGCCCGCAACCGGGTTCACCCCGAATCGACCACCTTCAGGAGGCGTTGGAAATGACACGGAAGATCATGACGATCGGAACCGTAGCCGCGTTTGGTTTGGCGGCGGCGTTCGTCGGAGCCGGCGATGCCGGACTGGCGTTCGCGTGTGACAAGACGACCAAGACGGCGGCGGCGACGACTTCGTCGTCGGATTGCTCCAAGGACGCCACGAAGGCGTCGGCCACGACCGCTTCGGTCAAGACGGCGTCGTCATCCTGTTGCGCCCAGAGCGGCGCCAAGGCGACGACGGCTGGCAACGTGCACAAGTCGATGATCAAGTCGGCGGTGGTCGCGCCGGGTGCATCGCCGGCGTTGAACACGGCCGCCTTCGCGGCCGGTGTGAGCGGCTCGACGGTGACCGCGGGCGGCGGCAGCTGCTGCGAATCGAAGTCGGCGGCGGCCGCGACGGCGGCGGGTGCGTGTGACAAGTCGGCGGCGGTCAAGACGGCGGGCGCGGGCGGTTCGTGCGACAAGTCGGCGGCGGCCAAGACCGCCGGTACCTCGGGCTCGTGCGAGAGGTCGACCAAGACGGCGGCCGCGGCCGTGGACGAAGTGCCGTATCGCGAGAGCAAGCGGCTCGTGCTGACCGGCACCTACGAGTGCGGGCACTGCGGCATCGGCGCGACCGCGGAGTGCGCCCCGATGTTCAAGACCGCGGATGGCAAGGTCTACCCGCTTTGGAACAGCGACCGCGTGGCGAACCTGCGCAACGACAAGGCGGCCAAGAACGTCGAGATCGCGACCATGGTGAAGAAGGTCGACGGGGTCAAGTACCTCGACGTCAAGAGCTACAAGGCACTGTAAGAGTCCGGCGCGTCGCCGATCGACACGTCCTGGCTGGAAACGAAGAAGGCCTCCCGATCTCGGGAGGCCTTCTCTTGTTCCATCGAGGCGGCTGTGAACGCTGCTATCGACCCTTGCCACCGCGGGAGGCTCCGCGCGCGCCGCTGCTGGGCGCCGAGCGTGGTGCGCTGCCCTTGAACGACGATCCGCCGCGCGACGACGGGGCGCTGTAGGACCGCGACGGCGTCGACTTCGCGCGGGGTGACTGCGGCGACGATCCCATTCTCGCCCCGCTGGAGCGAGACGAACCCCGGGTGCCGGGTGCGACACCGCGCGACTTGTATCCGCCCCCGCCGCGCGGCACACCGGCCACGCTCTTGCGAGGGGTGGAGCCGGTCGAGCGGACGCGAGGCGGCGTGGCACTCCCGCGCGTTGCTCCGCGCGGGGTGGACTTGATGCCCGAGCTCCGGCCGCCGATGGAGGTTTTCACGCGCGGTGCGGCGTCGATGGCTCCGCGGCTCTTACCCGACCCGTAGGTCGTGCGTGCGAGCGAACCCGTCTTCGAGCGCATCGAGGACTGCGCGGGGCGCGAGAGCGACTCTTGGACGTTCTTCGACGCGATGCGCAGCGAGCCGTCGCGCTTCGCGGCCACCGCCCGCGTTTCGGTCAGCGTGGACGCCGACGCGGACTTGTATTTGGCCTTGAACTTCTCCGGGTAGGTGTACGAGCCGGGGGGATAGTAATAACCGTCGTAGTAACCGCAGTTGTACGGCGCGTACCAACCCGAGCAGTAGTAGCCGCCCCCCCAACCCCAACCCCAGCCCCAGCCGATCGAGAAGGACCACCCGGGTCCGTAGTACGGATAGTAGGGCCAGGTCCAATAGATCGGGTCGTACCACCAATAGTCGTTCCACGCCGACGAATAGAACGGATCGACCGCGCGCGCTTCGACCCCGTACGGGTAGAAGTTCACGTCGACGTCGGAGCCGGGAGGCACCTCGATGCTCGAGCCGTCT
>JAKEHA010000254.1 GCA_022615275.1 Candidatus Latescibacterota bacterium | reverse complement strand
GATCCTGCTCCTGGGTCGAGAGGAATCGAAAGCGCTCCTCCTGGGCCGCGGCGACGATGCGCCCGTCGACCACGAGTGCGGCCGCGGAGTCGTGGTAGAACGCCGATATGCCGAGAATTGCCGTCATGGCGCGGGAGATCGTAGCGTGAAAACGCCGCGCGGACAAGGACTGGTTGAACGGGCGCGCCTGCTGACCGTATCATGCGTCCATGAGAACTCGGGGATCGATCCTCGTGGTGGCGCTGACGGTCCTGCTGAATCTCGAGACGGCACCGGCCCAGGACCGATCGACACCGACATCCAGGCCTCCGTCGCGCGATCACGCAGCACTCCTGACTGCGTCGCTCGACTCGCTCCTCACCGCCCGCAATTTCGACTCCGTCCACACCATCGTCACGCAGAGACTCCCCGGCGCCATGGCCGCGGGCGATACCTCGACGGTTTGCGCGCTCCTCTTGGCGCGCGGGCAGGCCGACCAGTTCGCAGGCCGCTTTCGCGAGGCCCGCGAGACCTTCACGGTGGTGAGGCAATGGGCCGAAGCCGCCCGCGACTCCGCGCGCTGGATGGATGGGCTGCGCGGCGGCGCGTACTCGGCCGGCGTGCTAGGGATGCGCGACGAAGCCGCGACGTTGAACACGCGCTTGCTGGAGCTGGCGCTGGCAAGCGGAGACAAGCGCCGCGAAGCGTGGTCGCGCACCGGATTCGCGTTCATGTCCATGGTCAGCGGAGACCTGGCCGGAGCGCGCGCCGGTTACGCGCGGGCGATGCAGTTGTTTCGAGCGGTTGGTGACGCGCGCTCGGAACTGGTGCCGTTGGTCGGGCTCGGGCGCGTCTATACGTCCACCGGGCAGATCGACTCCGCGCGCGCGTGTTTTCAGCGCGCCTGGTTGACGGCGACCGAGATCGGCCAGCACGTCGAAGCCGCACACGCGCTCAACAACCTGGGGACGCTCGAGCACCGCTACGGCGATCTCAGCCTGGCGATTCAGTATTACCGGCGCGCGTTCGAGATCCATCGCACCCGAGGCGAGGCCACGGGTGCGATGAACACGGCGTCGAACCTCGCCTTGGCCCTGCAAACCTGCGGGCGTTACGACGAGGCCGTCGAGATTCTCCAAGAACAACTGGTCGTGTGCGAAGCGGCCGGGCTGCGCCCGTTAACCGGGCTGTTGCTGAAAAACCTCGGTTTCGTCCACTTGCGCGCGAATCGAATTGAAACCGCAGGCGCGACCTTCCGCCGCGCGCTGGCGATGGGAGATACCCTCGATACGAACGTGCGTCTCGATGCGGCGTGGGGGTTGTCCGACGTGCTCGCGTTCGACGATCTGGAAGCGGCTATCGCGGTGTTGGAGGAAGCACTCGAGCGCTTCGGGGAGGACGATCTCGGCCTCGAGCTGTGGTCGCGGATCGCTCTTACGAGGCACTTCGCGGATCTTGGTCAGGACGACCGGGCGCTCTTGGAGGCACGACGTTCCGTCGCGATCGCCAACGCTATTCCGCCGGATCAAAAGCGCGCCAGCGCGTTTCTCCTCGCAAGCCGATGCTATCGCGCGGTGGGAGACCTGGACAGCGCCATGGTCATGCTCGACGCGGGCGCGGAGGGTCTGAGGAGCAAACGGGCCGCGTCGGCGCACGAGACCGGGCGTTTCTACATGAGCGAGCTGGTCCGCGCGGCCGAAGTTCTTCTCGAGTATCCCGCGGACCGACCCGAGCCGGAGAGGTATGGGGCCTTCTTCGACTTGCTCGAAGAGTTTCGGGCCACGAATAGGCGAGAATCGATCTCGGACCCGCGGACGCCGGGCACGGACGTCGCGCGGCCCGTCACGCTTCGCGAACTACAACGGGACATTCTCGCGCCGGGAGACCTGCTGATCGAGTTCTACAGTTTGTACCGCAAGATGGTTCTATTCGTGGCCTCTCGTGACACCGCGACGTGCGTGACGATCCCGGGGCCGAACACCCCGCTCCAGCGGCAGATCGAAGACTACTGCAATATCGCGGCGGAGCGCCCCGGGGCCCACACCTTGTCGGAAGCAGACCTGATGGATTTGGAGCTCGCGCTCGGCCAGGCCGTGTTCGGCCCAGTCGCCGATCTCGTTGCGCGCGCCGACCGCCTGATCATCGTGCCGGATCGCTACCTGCACGCGCTTCCATTCGGGTTGCTCGCGCTGCCGAACGCCGCGGGAGAGCCCGTGCGCCTGCTCGATCACGCCACCATCTTCCTGCTTCCGTCCGCCAGCGTGCTGGCGGCGGCGGAGCCGGATTCGAGCCATGCCGCCGAGGCGGGACGCGCGTTCCTCGTCGTGACGGCCGGCGGCGCAGGCAGCGAGTCGCTTCGGGGTGCGAGGGCGGAGGCGCGTACGCTCGAGCGGCGCTATGCCGACGTCGTCGAGTGCCACGGGCCGGTAACGACCGAAGAGGTATGCGGCCGCATGCAGGACTCCCGCATCATTCACATCGCGGCGCACATCGACGTCAACGACCAGGAGCCGTGGTACTCCGGAATCCAGGTCGGATCGGCACCGGTGGCCGAGGAGTCGCCGGCGGTGCGATCGGCGTCGATGCCGCCCATGGAGTCCATGCAGTTGCTGTCGGGCGAAGACTCGCTGCTCGTCGCGCGCACCTTTACGCCCGATCCGTACCTGCGCGCGCACCAGGTCGCGGCGCTGTCGCTGTCCGCGCGCCTGGCGGTGTTGTCGGGGTGCGAATCCGCCCTCGGCCGTCTGTCGTTGGGTGAGGGAGTGATCGGGTTGGGCTCCGCCTTCATGCACGCGGGCGTGCCGGCCGTGATCGGCAGCCTGTGGAAGATCGACGACCGCACCACGGTCGATCTCATGAAGTCGTTCTACGACGGACTCGCCGACGGTCTCACGGTCGCGGGGGCCCTGCGCCGCGCGCAGCTCGAGATGCGCGCGCGCTCG
Organism: Candidatus Latescibacterota bacterium; assembly: GCA_022615275.1. GTDB lineage: Bacteria > Krumholzibacteriota > Krumholzibacteriia > WVZY01 > JAKEHA01 > JAKEHA01. The sequence goes on along the minus strand of JAKEHA010000254.1, from coordinate 10,593 downwards.
GAAACGGCTCATCCCTTCTACTGGGCCGGCTTCGTCGTGGTGGGTGATGGGCGGCAAACGGTTCCTTTGGTCCGGAAGTCCCCGATCGTTCCCGTCGCGACGATCGCCGCCAGCCTGCTATTATTGACGGCGGCCGGGTGGTTCGTCATACGCACCAACAAGAAACGGGAATCTCAACGTCCGCTGTGATTCTGCCCCTGCCGTGACGTCTCCAGAACGAATACGCGAACCGCGGGACGAAGCCGCACTGATCCGGACCATCCGGGCCGAGGGCGCCTCCGTCCTCGGCCGCCGGGCGGCCAACGAGCTCTTGCTCCCGTATCAGCGGCCCGTGTACCTATGGTGCTATCGCTATGTGAACAATCACGAACAGGCGCTGGATCTGGCGCAGGACGTCTTCATGCGGGCGCTGCGTTCCATTTCCAGCTTCGAGGGCCGCTCGGACTTCTCGCTGTGGCTGTTCGTGATCGTTCGCAACCGTTGCCTGAGTGCCATCCGCCGCGCCGACCCCGTGGTCGACGCCGAGGTGGACTTCGACGATGTGTTCGCCGCCGACGAACACGCCAACCCGGGCCGGCAGCTGGAGGACGATGAAGCAGAAGAACGATTGCTCGCGCTGATTCGAGACACGCTCGATCCGATCGAGCAGAAGGCGGTGTGGATGCGCTGCATGGACCGGATGTCGGTCGAAGCCATCACGGAGATCCTCGAGATCGAGGAGCGCTCCGGCGCCCGCGGCGTATTGCAGCGGGCACGCCGCAAGCTCAAGGCCGCGCTCGAGGCGCGCGACCGGGAGGAGGAGCGATGAGTCATACCTGCCGCGAAGACATGTCGGGATTCGACCAGCTGCTGAAGCTCCCGCCCGGGCATCCCAACCGCAAGGTGGTCGAAGACTGCCCACGGTGCGGCGCGCGGTTTCTCGCGTACCGGAAGTTCATGCTCGCGGACGACTTGTCCGGCGCCGACACGAAGGCGGCACAGAGACATCTCTCGGCCTTCATCGAAGCGGAAGCGGCGCGGTCTCTCCCGCAACCGAATGTGTCCAAGCAGACGGCACCGCGCGCGCGTTTCGCGTTCCCGCAGCTGCGCTGGGTGGTACCCGTGGCGGCGGTGCTGGTCGCGGTCGCGATCGGCGTGTGGCGCATGCAGCCCGGTGCCGATCGCGCGCCGGAAGTTCGCGCCGTCGAAGACGCTGCCTCGATCGAATTGCTCCAGGTGCAACTCATGAACGGAGTGGTCGATCTGACCTGGGAGCCCGTGCCGACAGCAGAGGAGTACGCAGTGCGCCTGCTCGATCAGTCGTTCGCCGAAATCCGTCGCGCCGGACCCGTCGCGACCACCACACTCCGCGTCGACCTCGACCCAGCCGAGGGCGTTCGCTACTGCCAGGTCGTCGCCCTCGTCAGCGGCGACGAGATCGCGGTGTCTCCCATCCGCCGCCTTCCCGCCACCGAGTCCCGCTAGCCACCGCGTCGATTTCTTCGGGCCCCTCGCTCGGTGACGGCGATCGAGGACGGGGTTCGCCGAGATCGTTTGCGCTCCATCCCAACGTTCCCAATCCCTTCAACCCGACCACGAGGATCCGCTACGACGTTCCGGAGCAGGCGGGCGCGCTGTCGCTTCGCATTTACGGCGTCAGCCGCGCGAGGACTCGATGTGACCTGGCCCGGTTGACAAGCCGGCCCGGCGCGGTCACTATCGAAAGCCTATGAGCCCCCGTGCCGCGCTCATTCTTCTGGCGTTCGCGTTCACCGCGTGCGCGCGTAGCGCCCCTGTGGATCTCGCCGCCGACCGCGCCGCCTTGCTTACGATGCACGAGCAAGTTCTCGCATCTCACCGCACCGACGACGTCGACGCGTGGCTCGCGCTGGAAGCCGATTCGTTGGTGATCGGCAACCGCGGCGAGTTGTTCTACGGGACCAAAGCCGAGGCCGAGGGCCGGCGTCGCTACCTCGCTGCGACGGAGTTCTCGGTGTACCGCGACCTGCAGCCGCCCATCGTGAAAGTCTCCGACGATGGATCGCTGGGCTGGGTGATCGCGCAGGTCGAGATCGTGGGGAGATACCTCGAACCCGACACGGCGTCGATCCACGACGTCTGGACCTGGATTGAGTTGTACGAACGCCGGCCGGAGGGCTGGCGCGCGATCGGTAACGTATCGACCGTCAAGCCGTGAAGGAGCGCCATGCGAACCATCGTGAGTTCCATCGAAGCCGAGTACCGACGCTACAAACTGCTCGCGGAAGCGGCCGTGCACCAGCTCGATGACGCGCAATTGACCGAGGACGGCAACGGTGCCGTCAATTCCATCGCAACCATCGCGTGGCACGTGTCCGAGAATCTCAAGTCGCGCTTCACCGATTTTCTCACCACCGACGGGGAGAAGCCGTGGCGCGACCGCGACTCGGAGTTTCTTCCGCGCCGAGTGACCAAGGCGGAGCTACTCTCCAAGTGGGAGGAAGGCTGGCGCGTGCTCTTCGCGACCTTGATCACACTCGATGACGGCCACCTCGCGCGCTCGGTCACGATTCGCGCCAAATCGCTGTCGGTGACGGAAGCGCTGCACCGGTCGCTCGCGCACGTCGCCTACCACGTGGGCCAGATCGTGTTCATCGCCAAGGCGACGCGCGGCGCCGATTGGGAGTACTTGAGCATCCCGCCGAGGAAATCCTCCGACGCGTGACCGGTGGGCCCTCATATGAGTGAACCAACCGCAAGTCCGCGTCGCATCTATCCGCCGATCTACCTCGCGCTCGTTTCATCCGCGCCGAGGAAGCGATGCTCGCGCGGACCTTCGGCGCGCAGTACGACGCCTACCGGACCCGCATCCGGCGCTGGCTGTAGTTCTCTCGTGCGCGGAAGCCGATGGCATCCAACACATTATCGAGAGTGGCAGATTCTCAAGAGAGCCCCGTCGATTTTCCCGCCCGCCGTTCGTCGTGATGGTGAGGGAGCGAACCGAAAGGAGACTCGACCATGCGATTCATGATCATCGTCAAGGCCACCGCGTACACGGAAAAGGGCATCCCCATCGCCGAGTCGGTAAAGAAACACCCTGAAGTCTTCGCCGCCATGGCGACCTACCACGAGGATCTGGCGAAGGCCGGCGCGCTGCTGGATGGATCCGGACTTCACCCCAGCTCGAAGGGCTGGCGCGTCATGTACAGCGGCAACGAGCGCACGGTCATCGACGGGCCGTTCGCGGAGGCGAAGGAGCTCGTCGCCGGCTACACGCTGATCCAAGTCAAGTCGCGCGAAGAAGCGATGGAGTGGGTGCGGCGCTTTCCCAATCCCTCCATCGACGGTACCAAGGGCGAAATCGAAGTGCGCCAGCTGTTCGAGCTGGACGAATTCGGCGACAGCCCCACGGAGGGGCGGTGGCTAGAGACGTACCGTGGTCTCGATCGCTCTCGCAAGATCGATTGACTGGGATGATTGACACCAACCAACTCAAGGAGAACATCACCATGAAATTCCTATGTTTGTACAAGCCCGCGGCGACGGAAGGAACCCCGCCCACCGAGCAGGAAATGAACGCGATGGCGAAGCTGATCGAAGAGATGACCAACGAAGGTACCTTGCTCGCGACCGAAGGCTGCCTGCCCAGTGCGATGGGCGCTCGCGTGCGGCGCGCGAAGGGGAAGGTCACCGTCACCGACGGCCCCTTCACCGAGGCGAAGGAGCTGGTCGCCGGCTTCGCGTTGATCGAGGCCAAGTCGAAGGCGCACGCGATCGAGTTGACCAAGCGATTCCTCGAGGTGGCCGGCGACGGCGAATCGGAGATTCGGCAAATCTATGACGCGGAACAGTGCGGCGAGGAGTTCTCGCCGGAGCTCGCCGAACGGCACAAGCGCTCGGCCGAGAAGATGGCCAAGAACGCGAGTCGCTAGAGCACTATGACGTCGCCCGCGCATCGTGCCGTCGAGGCGGTCTGGCGAATCGAGTCGCCCAAGCTCATCGCCGGTCTGACTCGGATCGTGCGCGACGTCGGCCTCGCCGAAGACCTCGCGCAGGATGCGCTGGTGGCGGCACTCGAGAAATGGCCGCAGTCGGGCGTCCCGGACAACCCGGGCGCCTGGCTGATGGCCACCGCGAAGCACCGAGCCATCGACCGGCTTCGTCGCGGCCAGCTGATCGAGCGCAAGCACGAAGAGCTCGCGCGCGAACTCGAGCAGTTGGGAGGCGCCGTCCCCGACCACGACGACGCCATCGACGATCCCGTCGGCGACGATCTCTTGCGCCTCATGTTCATCGCGTGCCACCCGGTTCTGTCGACCGAGGCGCGGGTCGCGATGACGCTGCGACTGCTCGGCGGTTTGACCACCGACGAGATCGCGCGCGCGTTCTTGGTCACCGAGCCCACCATCGCGCAGCGCATCGTGCGCGCGAAGCGCACGCTTTCCGAGGCCCACGTTGCCTTCGAAGTGCCGCGCGGCCCGGAGTTGGAGGCTCGGCTGGCCTCGGTGCTCGAGGTCGTCTACCTCGTCTTCAACGAAGGCTACGCGGCGACCGCCGGCGACGATTGGATGCGCCCCGCGCTGTGCGACGACGCGCTTCGCCTCGGACGCGTGCTCGCCACGTTGATGCCGCACGAATCCGAGGTGAACGGCCTGGTCGCGCTCATGGAGATTCAGGCCTCGCGCGCGGGGGCGCGGGTGGGACCGTCGGGCGAGCCCGTGCTCCTGCTCGACCAGGACCGCGGGCGCTGGGATCAATTGTTGATTGGCCGTGGGCTCGCCGCCCTCGAGCGCGCGATGCAAACCGGTGCCACGCTCGGACCCTACGCGCTGCAAGCCTCGATCGCCGCCTGCCATGCGCGCGCGCGCACCGCGGAAGAGACCGACTGGGCGCGCATCGTCGCGTTGTACGACGCTCTCGCGCAGCTCACACCGTCGCCCGTGATCGAGCTCAACCGGGCGGTGGCGGTGTCGATGGCCTTCGGCCCCGCGGCCGGCCTGGAAATCATCGACGGGCTGGTCTCGGAACCGTCCTTGGTGCGTTATCATCTATTGCCGAGCGTGCGCGGCGACCTGCTCGCCAAGCTGGGGCGTTTCGAAGAGGCGCACAGGGAGTTCCTGCGCGCCGCCTCGCTCACTCGCAACGCGCGCGAGCGCGACTTGCTGCTGGGGCGAGCGAGTGCCAACGCCCGCGCGGCTGCGGACTCGAACAATCGTTAGACCCACTGAAGGAGGCATTCATGGCTTACGTCGACGGATTCGTGATTCCCGTTCCCAAGAAGAACCTCGCGGCCTACCGGCGCCTGTCGAAATCGGCCGGCAAGGTCTGGAAGAAGTACGGCGCGCTCGAGTACCGCGAGTGCGTGGGCGACGATCTCGACGCCAAGTACGGGCTTCCGTTTCCGAAATTGGCCAAGCCCAAGAAGGGCGAAACGGTCATTTTCTCGTGGATCGTCTACAAGTCGAAAGCGCATCGCAACAGCGTGAACAAGAAGGTCATGACCGACCCGCAAATCGCGAAGATGATGAAGATGAAGCCCATCTTCGACGACAAGCGCATGACCTACGGCGGGTTCAAGATCATCGTCGACATGTAGGCGTTGCGCCGGCCCGGATCGGCGCGTCGGCACGACCCGGGCCGGTGGACCCGCGGCGGAGGTCAATCGCCGCTACGGTCCGGTGACGAACGTGCTCTCCGTGATCGTGCGGTTGCCGTTGGGCGCGATGGCCAGAATCTCCGCCTTGTACTCGGTGTTCGGTTCCAGGAACGTCGGCGGAACGTGCAGGCTCGATGTCGACGACGACACGGTGACCTCCATCGACATTCCGGTGGCGTCGTTCTCTACGATGACCTGGTAACGATCCACCCCACCCAACAGGGTCCACTCGATCACGACGTTATCGGGATCGACCACTTCGCCGTCGGAGGGCGAGAACTCGGGCGCCGGAGGCATGTCGTGGGACAAGGTCGCCGACCCCGTCAATCGGAAGCGCTCGACCGCGCGCCCGCGGAACCGGTACTCACCCGCCGGGAAGGCGTCCAACACTTCGTCGGGCTCGGGCTCGGCGCCTTCGAAGCGCAACTCGGTCAGACCAAGCTTCTTCATGCCGCCGCTCGCTTCGATTTCGAGCAGCTCTCTCCCGCGACGATCGACGATCTCCAGCTCTTTCCACGGCTCGCCGTCGACGAAGACTTGAATGCCGGCGTCGTTGTCCGTGGAGTTGAACTCGAGGAAAATCTGCGCCTCCTCGAAGGGCATGGATCCGCCCGCCTCTTCGAAGGTACTCGGCGGGCCGGCGGCGCTCGACGGCGCGGAAGGCGATCGATCCTCGTTGCAGCCGGCGAGCGCCAGCGCGGCAACGACAAGCAGAAACACGCGGTAGGACTTCATGGCGATCCTCCTATGGAGCAAAGGTAGGCCGGACGGAAGGGGAACCCGCGGGAGGGCGGGTTCGTGACGCGCGTGGAGGCTAATTTTTCGCGGCCGTCAGGGGCAGGAGGAACCGCCCTCGCTCGTCGGTGACGAGACCTGTCGCGAACGACTCGCCGTCCTTGACCACGATGCGGCGTGCGCCGATGGAGACTTCGCAGAACGAGATGTCGCGCGGGATCTCGATCTCATAGTCGGCCGACGACTCCCGGTTGTCGATCGTCAAGCGGTCGATGTCGGTGGTGAAGGTGACGGTCCCGCCGAAGGCGCGCACGACGACGTTGGGTCCGTCGCCGGGCGACAACGCGGCCACGCCGCTCTTCTGCTCGGCGGCGAACACGATCGCGAAGCGCGCCTGGCCCGGCACGGCGATCCCGGAGGTGACGCGAGGCGCGACCTCCGTCTCCTCGCTCGTCGTCGACGGCTCGCCCGCGATCCACTGCGCGACCCTGTCTACGAGCGTCGGCAGCGGCGAACCCGGAATGGCGTAGGCGGCGCCGGCCAGGGCGGCCGCGGCCACGAAGACGGCGGCGCGTCTGCCCCACACCGCGAGGGCGCTGCGGTCGCGCGCGATCGATTCCACCTCGACGCGGGGCGGGGCGTGGTCCAACGTCCCCAGCAGCTCGAAGATCTCCTTCTCTTCGCGCTCGGCCTCGGCGAGTTGGCGCGCGCAGCGCTCGCATCCGGCGACGTGGGTCGACAGCACCTCTTGCGAGCGAGCGTCGAGTTCGCCATGCAGGAATCGCTGCATCTGATCGTCGTTAAGATGCATCGGCCCGATCCTCGTAGAGTTCCTTGAACGCGCGCTTGGCCCGAGCCAGCAGCGTTCCCACGCTGGATTCCTGGAGGCCCAGCGCTTCGGCGATTTCGCGATAGCTGTATCCCTCGGCGCGCAAGAGCAGCATCTGCCGCTCGCGCTCGGGGATTCCGTCCAGCGCGCGTCTCACCCGTGCCTCGAGCACGCGCGACTCCTCCCCGCGATCGGGCGGCACCGCTCGATCCGCGAACATCGCCGCCTCGGGCACCACCTTCAGCAACCGGGTTCGTCGCTCACGCGTCGCGTAGGCGTTGCGAAACAGGTTCATCGCCACGCTCACGAGCCAGGCTCCCGGCGCGTCGGGGAGCGAGCCTCGCTGGTGGAGCTTCATGAACGTCTCCTGCGCGATGTCGGCCGCGAGGTCCGGGTCGCCGGAGAGACGATCCAAGTACCGGAACAACCGCTCGAAGTGTCCATCGAAGAGCTCGACGAAGGCGTCGTGAAATGACCGGCTCATGGGACTCCCGGCCCTAGGAACCCGCGAGCGGAGGGCGGTGTGACGCGGTGTGATCTAGAATCGCCAGTCAACTCCGACGACGAGGGGGGAAGGGGGTATCATGTCGACGTTGCTGCGCTCGCCCGTGGCCGGATCGACGGAGACGGTCAGCACGTTCATGCGCGCGAGCAGGTTGGTCGCGGTCCCGAACACGGCGAGGCGGCCCTCGCGTCCGCCGAGCGAAACGTCCCACTGCCTGCGCACGCCGAGGTCCAGCCGGTAATACGCCGGCAGCCCGGTTCCGCCGAGGGCTTCGGTCCACTCGGATTGGTTGCCCGCGAACTCGCATCCGCCGTCGAGGATGTTGCACGCCTCCCATTCGACGGAGCCGAGTGCCGCCGTCGTGCGCCGCCCCACGATGCCTTCGAAGCCGAGTCGAACGCTGTAGCTCGAGGACGGCGAAAGCACGATGCCCGCCTGGAAGGTGTGCGTCGAACCGTAACCGGGCGCGTACTCGCCGGCGGGATACCGGTACTCCACGCTCTGGTAGGCGTAGCTCGCGAGGAAGCCGTAGTGCTCCCGGCTGATGCCGGCCTCGAGCGAGACCCCGTGCGATGCGCCCGAGCCGACGACGAACCCGTCGGTAGCGTAGGGCTCCGCGGTGTAGGGCGCGACCAGCGCGAGCGACTCGAAGTCGCGCAGGTAGGCCTGCGCTCCCAGCCGCAGCCACGCCTTGGGCCGGTGTTCGAGCGCCAGGATGCCGATGTCGCTCGTCGCCACCGGGATTCCGGAGCGTCCCGCGCCGACGTACAAATCGACGGGGAAGATGTTGGACACGATGGACTCCGGATTGCGCAGCGACTGCCCGAACTGTTGCCGGCGCGCGGCCGTGCCGGACACGAGCAGCGTCGGCGACGCGCTCCAGCTCACGCGACCGCTCGGGCTGTAGTGGACCTCGCCCATCGCCAACGTGTTCGCAAGCGACACACCGAGCGCGACGTTCGCGGCGACGGGGCGCTCGTGCTCGACGAAGTACGTCGACATCGGCATGACGTCGTAATACGACAGCGCCGCTTCGGTGTCGGACGCGGGTGTCAGCGAGTACGCGCTCTCGACCTCCTGGAAGCGCGCGCCGATCGTCGTCGCGCCACCGAGTGCGTCGAACCCGACCATCGCGACGATACCGTCGTCGCGCCGGCTCGACGCGAGGTGTTCGAGCGAGTCGGGCCCGATCCACGCCGTGCTCGCGTCCCCGGTCGCTGTCCACGCGCGCAGCATGAACGACGTGCGAGCGCCGAGCGCGCGCGACCATTCGCCGCCCAAAGAACGGCTGTTCCAACCGAGCGTACTGCGCGAAAGATCGACCGCGGCGGTGTCACTCGGTTCCGCGACTGCCGCCACGTCGATCTCGTTCTTGCTCTCGTAGCCGGTCAATCGAATGCGGCCGCCCAGCAGGGGCGATTCCAGCTTTGCGAGCCAATCGAGGTTGTCTCCGCGCAGGTGCGACGGTTCTTCCTTGTGGATGGCGAGCCCTGGAAACGCCGAGCTCACACTCGCCAGGTAACCCGCGCCCGCGCGACCGATGGGCCCGTCGATGGTGGCGCGCGCTTGCATTGCACTGACACTCCCGCGCGTCTGGAAACGCCGTCCGGGCGAGCGCGTGTTGGCCGACACGACGCCGGAGAGCGCGTCGGGGGCGGCGTGGAGCGGCGAGGCGGCGAGCAGGTCGACGCTCGAGAGTGCGTCCGCGTTCCACGCGCTGAAGGTACCGCCGGAGTGATAGGGACTGAAGACGGGGACGCCGTCGAGCAGGTAGCCCACCTGGTCGGTGGCGCCGCCGCGGATGTGGAGCCCGCTGGGCGCTTCCGGATCCAGCGTCACCTCACCGCCTCCCAGCGCGCGAAACGCATCCGGTTCCGGCGAGAGCGGGTGTTGATACATGGCCGCCTGCGAAACCGATCGATCCGGGAACGCGACTGCCCGTACGGGCCGGTCGAGGCCGCGGATCGACACCGGCGCGCGGACTTCAATGGGCGCGAGCATGATCGGCTCGCGCCGAAGTTCCACGTTGATTTCCAGCGTACCGGACTCGGGAATGAGCGCGTCGAAGGACTGCGGCGCATAGCCAAAGCGCTGCACGGTGACGTGCTCCGTGCCCGGCGGGGCTTCGAACGAATAGCGGCCGTACTCGTCGGTGAGGATGGTTCGGCGGAGACTCTCGAGCGTGACGATGGCGGCGGAAAGCGGCATTCCGCTGTCGGCGTCGCGGACCGTGCCCGTGACGGGGATCAACGCCGTCTGGGCGGCGATGAAGAGGGGGGTGACACTCGAGATCCAGAGTCCCATACGTCCACCTGGAGGGGTCTTGCTGCCTACTATTGTAGCCCATCCGGACGGCGGATCGGACCACGAATTGTGCTAGTCTTTCGCCCACACAAAAGGAGCGGACGCATGATCCATGGGTTGCACGCAATGTTCTATTCTTCGAAGGCCGCCGAGCTGCGCGAGTTCTTTCGCGACAAGCTCGGTTTAGACGGCACCGACGTCGGCGACGGCTGGCTAATCTTCGATATTCCCGAGGCCGACCTCGGCGTCCACCCGACCGAACGCGGCGGCGTCGCCTCCGGGACCGCCGACGTCTCGTTCTATTGCGACGACGTCGAGGCGACCATCGAGACCCTGCGCGCACGCGGCGTCGAGTTCACGCAAGAGGTCGAAGACCACGGCTACGGCCTCGTGACCTTCTTCAAAGCCCCCGGCGATTTCGTCATCCAGCTCTACCAGCCCAAGTACCGCAAGTGAGCACGCGGCGTCTCGATCGCGGCGACTTCAACCAGCCGACCCTGAAGGTGGCGCGGGCGAGATCCGCTTCGAGCCTTCGCTCGCCCTGGACGGGGGCCGTGACGGGCTGGATGCGATCCGGAGCGTCATCGCGGGTGCCGGTGAGCGCTT
>JAKEHA010000253.1 GCA_022615275.1 Candidatus Latescibacterota bacterium | reverse complement strand
GCCGGCGGCTTCCTGGAGGCGCACCTCGAGGGTGGCGACCAACCCGGAGAGGCGAGCCCGTACGCCGTCAGCACGCCCTCCTACTTGCCAGCCCCGTTGACGAGTTGTACCCCTCCTGGTCACCGGATGGAAGTAAGTTGGTCTTTACCTCGAATCGTTCGCGCGGTGGATACAATCTGTACATCATGGATCTAGGGAGCGCGAAGTAGTCGCTCCCGTAGCCCAAGGTACTCACGGGCACCAACAAGAAACGCCCCGGCGATCCTTCGATCGCCGGGGCGCTTTCGTGAGCGCGATTCGAGCGTTGTCGATGGTGACTTCCTTGCGCCGGGCGGCGACGGGCCGGGTGTTCTGTTTCCACCGCACTGCGCTAGGTCTCGCCTGCAACGAAAACGGGACGTTCAAGGACGCCGCGGAGCTGCGAAGGCTCTATGAACAGGCCGGCATCACCGCCGACAAGGATGTCATTACCTACTGCCGAATCGGCGAGCGGTCGAGTCACACCTGGTACGTGCTCAAGTATTTGCTCGGCTATCCGCGCGTTCGCAACTACGACGGTTCGTGGACGGAATGGGGCAATTTGGTCGGCGTGCCCGTGGAGCGGGGAGGGCGCGCGTGACAGCATGCGCCGTTCTAGAAAAGACACACGCCGCGTTAGCACAACTCAACCCTCGGAGGTTTGACATGAGGACGTTCGAAAAGAATACGGTCGCGCGCGCAGGCGCGCTGTTGGTGGCCGCGCTGGCGCTCCACGCGCTGGGCTGCGGTGTCATTGGAACGATGGATATCAGCGTTACCGCATCCAACGAATGCGTGGAGAACGCGCGCGCCATGATCATTGACTTTCGCAGTGCGACATCTATGGCCGACGCGATCCTGGAGAGCGCATCCGACGGGGTGATCTCGGCAGTCATCCGGGACGTGGGTGCGGGCCGGTTCCAGCTCGTGGCCGAGCTGGATCACGTCCCCACGGGGACCGAGGTGCACTTCACGTTTTCGATGGTGCGAGGGGCGGTGTTGGGCGATGTCGCGCTGGACGGCGTACAGATTTTCAACGTGCCGCCGAGCGAGCTGAAGGGAGGAGGGGACGATATCGCGTGCAACCCACCGGCCCAGAGTGTCGAGACGTTCACGTTCTCGGATCCTGATTTGGGCCTTGCTCTTCGGATCCACAACGGGACTGCCTCGCCGATTCCAGTACTCCTCGAAGGAACCGACCCGGGATCGGCCATCGCTCCGGAGGACTTGTATTACGACGGCCCGATGGTTCGATTCCAGGATTGGCTGCCGCTCTTCGACGGCGCAGTGGGGCAGTCCCAATCTGTGATCGTGGATATTCCCGATATTCCGTTTCCCAACACGCGTACCACGTCGGCATCCGCGGACGTGCGGATCGTTCGCATGCGCGCGACGCTCGCGACGGGAGCGGTGCAGAAGGGGGTGTGGCAGATTTCCGCCGAAAGCGGCCCCCTTGTCGTGGAATCGACGACGTGGGGAGCGGTCAAGGCGCTGTATCGCGAACGCTGAACCACACGGTAGCGAGAAGAACGCAACTCAAGAAGACGCCCCGGCGATCCTGTGACCGCCGGGGCGTTGTGTTTCGAGAAGTCCGAGCACTTCTCGGGCGAAACTACATCTTCGCCTTCTGGACTCCCTTCGACTGCATGTCCTTTGCCGCCTGCTGCATCAGGTCCGACTGTTTCTGGCAAGCCGCCGCGTACTCGTGCAGCGCCTTGATGCCTTCCGGAGTCGTCGAGGACGCCACTCGAACCATGCCGAGCGCGGTCTGCGCGTCGTCGAAGGTGACGTCCTTGCGATCGATCGTCATGTGCGCGACGCAGAACGGGCACAACTTCGCCTTCTCCTCCGCGTTCATGGTGGCGATGCCGGCCGCGCGCTTCTCGCACTCGGCCGCCGCCTTGTCGAACGCGGGCTTCATGGCCTCGTTCGAGGTCTGCATCACCTCGATGAAGCCGGTCTTGGTGGTGGCGACGTTGTAACGAATGGTGGGACCCAACGCGGGCTCCACGCCCCACGCCGAGCACACCGGACAATTCATGGCCTTTTCCATCGCCTGCTGCGGTGTCAACTCGCTGCCGGCGAACGCGGCGGTCGCGAGCACTAGCATTGCGACGGTACAGAGTACGCGCTTCATATCGACTCCTCCTTCATTCAGTGAGATTCGCACGAGACGTTCCGACTGCGAATGTGGCTCTGTCGGCTCCTACGAAGTGGGGCTTACAATCCGATGTGGAAAATTTCACAACTTTCCGAGGGCCGCGTCAAGGATCATCCTCGGGCGGCGTAATGCGAAGCAGGACAGTAGGTTGCCGGGTCAGAATATCCTTGCTCGGGCTTTCACCATGTGGCACACTGCGAATCGAACCGGCTGCCGCTCGTTCGCATGCTTCCACCGAAACCCGACCACCATCGATCGAGAGATTTCGTGATTCGCCACACCATCGGGAGGGCTCCATGTCGCATCCGGTGACCATCGGCAAACAGGGTTTCTTCGCCACCCTTCGCAAGGACACGTGGTGGGTCGAGCCCGCGCTGGTGGCGGGGATCCTCACCTTGTTCGGCATCTACTCCACCGTCTCCGCGGTGCTGCTCCAAACCAAGTTCGAAGTCGGTCCGTATCTTTCTCCGTTCTACGAGCCCTTGCTCAAGCCGAGCTGGTGGCCGTTTTCTCCCGCGATCCTGATCCTGTGGGCGCCGCTCGGGTTTCGCGCGACGTGCTACTACTACCGCGGCGCGTACTATAAGGCGTTCTTCGCCAATCCTCCCGCGTGTTCGGTCACCGGATATACCAACAAGAATTTCCGCGGCGAGTCGAAGTTCCCGTTCACGATCATGAACCTGCACCGGTTCTTTTTGATTTTTGCGCTCGCGTTGAACGTGTTTCTCTGGATTGGAGCCTTCAAGTCGTTCCGTTACGAGGGCGAGTGGGGCGTCGGCCTGGGCTCGATCGTCCTCACGGTGAACGCGTTCCTGCTGATGATGTACAGCTTCTCGTGCCACTCGCTGCGCCACTTCGTGGGCGGGCGGCTGGACTGCTTCTCGTGCGCGCGCACGCAAAAGGGCGCCTGGGACAAGGTGTCGAGTTGGAACGAAGGCCACAAGAAGTGGGCGTGGATGAGCTTGTTTTCAGTGGCCATCGCGGACATCTACATTCGATTGGTCGCGAACGGCGTCATTTCAGATCCCAATACGTGGAGCGTGCCGCTGCGGGTGATCCATTGATGATGACAAGCACAAAGACAAGCGCAGCTCTGTTATGAGCGATTATCAAGCCCACGAATACGACGTGATCGTCATCGGCGCGGGCGGCGCGGGTCTGCGCGCGGCCATCGAGTCGTCCGCGCTGGGTGCCAAGACCGCGCTGGTGTGCAAGTCGCTGCTCGGCAAGGCCCACACGGTCATGGCCGAAGGCGGCATGGCGGCGGCACTCGCCAACGTCGACAAGGCCGACAATTGGCAGACGCATTTCCGCGACACCGTTCTGGGCGGAAAGTACATGGGCAACTGGCGCATGCAGCAGTTGCACGCGCAAGAATCGCCGGAACGGGCCTTGGAGCTGGAGCGCTGGGGCGCGGTGTTCGATCGCACGCCGGAAGGCAAGATCAACCAGCGCGCCTTCGGCGGTCACACCTACAAGCGCCTCGCGCACGTCGGCGACCGCACCGGCCTCGAGATGATTCGCACCCTGCAGGACAAGGGCGTCCACCAGGGCATCGACGTCTTCATGGAATGCACGATCGTCGAGCTGTTGAAAGACGGCGGACGCATCGTGGGTGCGTTCGGCTATTGGCGCGAAACCGGCAAGTTCGTGGTATTCAAGGCCAAGGCGGTGGTGATGGCGACGGGCGGCATCGGCAAGATGTACCGCGTCACCTCCAATTCGTGGGAGTACACCGCCGACGGACACGCGCTGGCACTGCGCGCGGGCGCCGATCTCATCGACATGGAGTTCGTGCAGTTCCATCCCACCGGGATGGTGTGGCCGCCGGGTGTGAAGGGCATCCTCGTCACCGAAGCGGTGCGCGGTGAAGGCGGACTCCTCAAGAACTCG
>JAKEHA010000252.1 GCA_022615275.1 Candidatus Latescibacterota bacterium | reverse complement strand
CGGCCCCGATTCCGTGATGCCGATGTGGCGGGGGTACTGCGACTTCTTCGAAAACAGCCGGTAGGCCGCGAGGGCCAGGGGCACGTGCGAGGCCTTGAGCGAGACGATGATGTCGGTGAAATCGTGCTCCTCGAGCACCGCGATGTGCCGGAAGGCGCTCTCCACCATGGCGTCCGGGGTGGGGAAGCCGTACTTCACGAGCAGGTCTTTCTCCAGCGACCCTGCATTGACGCCGATGCGGATCGGGAGTTTGTACTCCTTGGCCTTCGCCACCACCGCGGCCACGCGCTCCTTGCTCCCGATGTTGCCCGGGTTGATGCGGAGCTTCGCGATCCCGGTGCCGGCTACCTCGACCGCCATGCGGTAGTTGAAATGGATATCGGCGACCAGGGGGACGCGGATCTGCCGAACGATCTTCTCGGTGGCGCGAACGCTCTCGATATCGGGGACGCTGACGCGCGCGATGTCGACGCCGGCGTCTTCCAGGCGCTTGATCTCGTCGACGGTCCGCTGGACGTCGGTGGTCGGGGTGGTCGCCATCGACTGGATGGAGATGGGGGCGCCGCCGCCGACCGCGACTCGGCCCACCATGACCTGTCGGGTTGCAAGATAGGTGGTCTGGCTCACAGTGCTTCCGTTTGAATGGGGTGCGGTCCCAAGAGGCTACGGTCCGCCCTCGAATCTACACCCCGCGCGCTCCCGCGCGCAAGCACGGAACGCTCCTAGTTTCAACGATGATGGTGGGTTACGTGGACGCGGGGGACGGCTTCGATGGAATCGAGCAGAAACGACGAAGCCCGGAACGGATCCCCTTCGGTCCCGCGCTCGTGAAAGAGGGAGTGAAAAACCGAGCGCGAGTCGAAGAGAATCGGTTCCGGGCTTCGCCCGAAGAATCCGGCGGGTCGGTGCGGGACTCCCGAACCAGTGGTCCCAACACCGGGCTGCTATCGCGAGATACCAGGTCCTAACCCGCCGGAGGCTCTCGCCAAAAAATTTATTCCGGTGGCCGATCCCTACGTGGACTTACGCCCCCACCGTCCACGTTGCTGTACCGCCAGAGATGCTCGACCACCGGAAATCTTGTTCGCAAATCCGCGGGAATCAAACGACAATCTCATGGCCGCTACAATGAGGCTTTATCGGGGCCGAATTGGGTATGTCAAGTACCCGGCTTTCCCGGCTAATGTGACCTCAGGTACGCCGCCAAATTGACCTCGCGGTGGTCCAGTTGCAGCTTGCGACGAATCGACTGCCGGTGCTTGTGTACGGTCTGCGACGACAGCCCGAGCGCCTCCGCGATCTGCTTCGACGAGCGGCCCGTCTTGATCATATCCAGAATGTCCATCTCCCGCGGTGTGAGCTTGGATACATTGCGCCGATAATCGTTGATGTGCTTTCCCGTCACCTCGTCCAGACCGTGGACCAGGATGTCGACGTCCCGCCGCGACAACCGCCCATCCTGCTGGAGCTTACGAAGCGTCGGGCGCAGCAGGTTGTCGATATTGGTGCAGATCTCGTGACGGTACTTGGTCTTCTCTTCGTCGATATGGTCGACGACCTCCTGAAACGCAATATTCTTGCGCAAGACCTCCTGGTGCTCAGCGCGCAGCTGTTCGGTGGTTTGCCGAAGCTTCTCGTCGGCCATGACCCGGTCGGTGATATCCCGGGTGACGGCGAGGAAGCAGGGGCGGCCGTCGAGGTGGATGACCTCGGCCGAGACCAGGCACGACCGAACCGACCCGCCTCGGGCGACGAACTCGATGAACATGTCGCGGACGCGGCCGTCGCGGCGCACGACTTCGGTCAGGTGCTTGCGGACCTCGGGGTCTTTCCAGATCCCACTTTCGAGCGTGGTCCGCCCGACGACGTCGTCGCGACGGTAACCCGTGATCCGCTCGAAGCCGTCGTTCACCTCGATGATACGGCCGGTCTCCAGGTCGGTGATCGTGATCGAGTCGGGGCTGTTTCGGAACGCCTTCTCGAAGCGCTCGTCCAGGAGTCGGAGTTGGATCTCGGACTGATGTCGCTCGGTGATGTCCCGGTAGTTCATCACGATGCCGCGGACGTCGGCATCGTCGACGAGGTTCTGGAGCACGGCTTCGATGGTGCGCCACGATCCGTCCTTGTGGCGTGCGCGCAGCGGGCCGGTGGCGTGTACGCTGCCGGACTGGCTGACGGCGTCGAGGGCCTGCAGACCGCGCTCGAGGTCGTCGGGGTGCAGAAAGTCGAGGGGATTGGTCCCGATCAACTCGCGCGGCTGGTAACCGAGCACGCGCTCGACCGACGGACTGACGAAGATGGTCTTGGCCTGTGGGTCGACAACCTTAATGATGTCGAACGAGTTGCGGATCAGGGCTTGGAAGAGGAGCGCGACGCGCGCGGCGTCGAGCGACTCTTGAGTATGCTGGTTCATAAAACTCTCCCAGCGCTCTCCCGAGGGGCGATCAAGGGGTTCGGTAGAGAATCGGTACGCCCTAAGGATATTCCGCGCCGCCCCAGGAATCAAGCACCCGCATGGGGGCAGGTATGCTATCGTCAATCGTGAATTGGAGTTATACCCTAACAAAGGATCGAGATTGTCCCCCGTAGCCTCGCCGAAACGCGCAATGAACGACGTCACCTCACCTATTCGCCTCGAAGCGGCGGCGGAGAAGTTTCCGCCCGACCCCGGCGTCTATCTATTCAAGGACGACGTGGGGCGCGTGCTCTACGTCGGCAAAGCGCAGTCGCTGCGCGTGCGCATTCGCAGCTATTTCCGCGGCGGCGACGAACGCGCGAGCATTCGCTTCTTGCTGCAGCGCGCGCGGTCGCTCGAGTACATCGTGACCGACACCGAGCAAGAGGCGTACATCCTCGAGAACAACCTCATCAAGAAGCACCGGCCGCGTTACAACGTCGTGTTCAAGGACGACAAGACCTACGTCAACTTGCGCCTCAACGTCGACCATCCCTTCCCGCGCCTCACGGTCGTGCGCCGGCCGCGTCGCGACGGGGCCCTGTACTTCGGACCGTTCGCGTCCGCGGGCTCGGTGCGCCAGACGCTGCGCACCATCGGACGCATCTTTCCCTTGCGCACGTGCACCGACGCCGACTTCGCGAGCCGCACGCGACCGTGCCTGTACTATTACATCAAGCGATGTCCCGCGCCGTGCGTGGGGAAGATCGACGCGCAGGAGTACGGCGAGACCGTCCGGCGCGTAACCATGTTCCTGAAGGGTCGCGGCGACGAGTTGGTGAAGTCGCTGCGCGACACGATGGAGCGGCAGTCCGCCGAGCGCCGTTACGAAGAGGCCGCGCGCACGCGCGACCAGGTGTTCGCGATTCAGCGCGTGGTAGAACGCCAGCGCATCACCTCGCCGCAGCGCGCCGAGCGGGATGTCTTCGCCGCGTATCGACGGAGCGAGCGCCTCGTCGTTCAGGTGCTGTCGGTGCGCGAGGGGGAGGTCCAGGACGGCGAGACGTTTGCGTTCGGGAACGCCCTGGAGGCGACCGGCGAGCACCTGTCGTCGTTCATCAACCAGTACTACCAAGCGCGTGCCACCATCCCCGATGAGATCCTCGTCCCCGAAGAGATCGCCGACCGCGAGTCCCTCGAAGCGCTGCTCTGCGAACGCGCCAAGCGGCGCGTCGAAATCGTCGTGCCCAAGCGGGGCGAGCGCGCGACCCTCCTCGAATTGGCGCGCAAGAACGCGCGCGTCGCCTTCGAAGAGGGGCGCATCGAGCGCAATCGGGAACTGCTGGAGGACCTGCAAGCGATTCTCGGCCTGGAGCACTATCCGCGGCGCATCGAGTGCTTCGACATCTCGAACACCCAAGGGACGAGGGCGGTGGGGTCGGACGTGGTGTTCATCGACGGTGAGCCCGCGAAGGGGCAGTATCGGCGCTTCCGGATTCGCACCGTGAAAGACTCCGACGACACCGGCATGATGCGCGAAGTCCTGGAGCGCCGCGTGACGCGTGGGCTCAAGGAAGGCGACCTGCCCGACTTGCTGATCGTCGACGGCGGCCGCGGGCAGCTCAACGTGGCCCTGGACGTGCTGAAGCGCCTGGGCGCCGACGCCATCGCGGTCATCGGCATCGCCAAGGTGCGAAACGAGAAGAACCGCAAGATCCGCGGCCAGGAGCGCATCTACTTGCCGGGTATCGAGGAACCGCTCGTGCTGGATCGCCAGTCGCAGGCGCTCTACCTGCTGGAGCGGCTGCGCGACGAGGCGCATCGCTTCGCGATCGGTTACCACCGCGCGCTGCGCGAGACGTCGATGGGGGAGTCGAAGCTGGACGGGATTCCGGGCGTGGGTCCGACTCTCAAGCAGAGACTGTTGGCCCGATTCGGCAGCGTGGAGCGGATTCGCAAAGCCACGCTGGCCGAACTGGCGGAGGTGCCGGGGGTCTCGCCGCGCAAGGCGCAGGCCGTCAAGGACGCCCTCGGCTAGCGCCTATCCGCTGTGGTCTCCGGCCGTTGGATGGCTGAAGGGCGTTGACTTTCGACGTCTCCCCGCCTATGATGCCTCTGGCCTTTGCCGCCGTCGGCGGCTCCCCCACAGTCTCCAGAGCGCACCCAGACCGTCCATTTTGGAGGTTCGCAAGTTGGATTCGAATCGAACGCTCGCCCTTTCGTTTTCGCGACACGTGGCTCGACTCGCCGCCGTGTCGTTGGTCGCCGCGCTCGCCGCGTGCGACGAGGAGGTTACGGTCGAGCCGCCACCGCCGCCGCCTCAAATCGCGACCGAACAATCCTACGCCAAGAGCTCGACCGGACTCCCCAACAACGAGGTGTACGCGTTCCTCGTGCTGAGCAACGGCGAGTTCTGGGTCGGCACGGAGCAGGGGATCGCGCGTTACCCGTCGATCAGCGCCACCGCCCGCATACCCGGCGATGACGGCGTCATCAACGAGCTGAACGGCCTGCCGAACCCGAAGGTGCGCGATATCGTCGAGATGGATGGCAAGGTGTACGTTGCGACGTGGGGCGCCGGCATCGCAATCTACGACTTGGGCGCGGGGACGTGGGAGTCGCGCACGCCCGCCGACGACGTTGCCGACGATGTGCACCCGCAAAACGTGAGCCTCGGCCGGTCGGTGACACCCGGCGCCGGGATCATCGTACAGCCGGGGCCCAACGGCGTTCTCGAGACGCTGCCTCAAGGAGACGACCGCATCTCGGGGACCAACATCATCGACGGCGCCAGCGGAAACGGCATCGCCGAAACGACCGCCCACCGGGGGTTGAACGGCTCCGTCTCGGATCTGGAACCCTCGCCGATCGAGGGCAAGCTCTACCTCGCCACCAACGATGCGATCAGCATCTACGATCCCGCTCTGGACCGCTTCTCCAGCTTCACGTCGCTCACACGCGAGCTGGTCTCCGCGGTCGGAGTCCGGGACACGCCGGCGGGCATCGAGCGCTACTACGGCCCGAGGGTCGAGACGGTCGAAGACGATCCACCGCCGCCCATGCCCGCCCCCGGAATCACCGTCTCGCGCGGTATCGCGACCTTCTTTACGTACACGCAGGTCAACTCCGGTTTGCCCGAGCCGAACGTCACCGCGATCTTCTACGACCCCGACGCGGGCCTGGACGTGCTCTGGGTGGCCACCGCCAACAGCGGCGTCTCGCGCGTGCAGGTCGAGGCCAAGACATGGACGACCTACACCACGCTGGAGGGGCTCCCGTCGAACACCGTGTATTCGGTGGCGCGGGCGGCTGCGCCGAGTGTGGTGGGTAGCACCGTTTGGGTGGCGACCCAGAACGGAATCGCGTTTCTCCAGTCCAACGGCATTTGGCAGGGATACAACACCGGGGGCGGGCTGGCTGCCGACCGCGTGCGCAAGGTGTACTCCGACGATGGGCTGCGCCTGTGGATCGGCTACGTCGACGCGGGGGCGGCGAGGATCCAGACCCAATAGCGCGAACCGCGCGTCTCACGGGATCTCGAAGCGCTTCGGGAAACGCGTCAAGTTGGTGATGCCGCGCTTGGTCACGAGCACGGTGTCTTCGATCCGCACGCCGCCGTGCGGCCAGTAGTAGAGCCCCGGCTCGACCGTCACCACCATCCCCGCTTTCAATACCGTGTCGTTGGCCGCCACCCGCGGCGGCTCGTGGATCTGGAGCCCGAGACCGTGGCCGGTGCCGTGGAAGAACCCTTGCATGCGTCCGTCGATCTTGCCGCTGCGAAAACCGCGCGCGGAGAAGAGTGCGTGGATGGCGTCGTGGATGTCGCGCGCACGCACGCCGTGGCGAATGGATCGCAGCGCGAGCCGCTGGCCGTCGTACACGGCGTCGTACATCGCCCGCACCGTCCGGCTCGCGTGTCCCTTGACGAAGGTGCGCGTGATGTCGGCGAAGTAGCCGTTCTTCTGGGCGCGTGGAAAGATGTCGACGATGATGGGGACGCCGGCGCGAATCGGGCCGCTGCCCTCGTCGTGGGGATCGCAGCCCTGGCGTCCCGGAGCCACGATGGTGTGGGCCGGCAAACAGCCGCGCGCGAGTATGGTGGTGTCGATGGCGCGGCGCAGCTCCTCCACGGTCAGGCGCCGCCCGTCCAGCACCACCCAGCCCTTGCGAACGCGCGCGCGCCGCAAGATGTCGAACGCAGCCTGCATGCCGGCTTCGGTGGCGCGCATGGCGTCGCGAATCGCCTTCACTTCGGCCGCGCTCTTGATGACGCGATCGGGAAACACGGGCACCTCGGCGACGTGAACCGCGACCCGTCGCTTGCGCAAGCGCTCGGTCACACCGGACGGGAAGCTCGAGGGAACCGTCACGGAAGCGATGCGCAGGTCGCGGAGCACTTCGGCGATGGTATCGGCGACGTGCGGCGGGCGCCCCCGGCGCTTTTCCGCGCGCGCGGCGTAACGCGAAAAAGACAGCACGCGGTGCGCGTTCGACTGCCGCTGGGCGCGGTCGATCTCGAGGTCGCTCATTACGAGGATGCGCTGGCCGGCACGGGTGCGCAGGAAGAGGAAGGGGTCGGGCGCGAAGAATCGCGTCGCGTACAGCGAGTCGGCGTCGTTATCGCTGGCCGCGTAGAGTAGAATGGTAGACGGTCGGGCGGACGCTCGGGGCACGGAGGCACCTCCTTCGAGGCGCCCATCATCGCATCCGCCGCGACGCCCTGTAAAGAGACGGCTATGAACGACAGACGCATCGATCTGCACACGCACTCGAACTACTCGGACGGCGTCCATGCGCCCGCGGTACTGGTCGACCTCGCGAAGTGGAAGGGCATCTCCGCGATCGCGTTGTGCGACCACGACTCGCTGGACGGGTTTCCCGAGCTGGAAGCCTCGGCGCGCGCCGCCGGCCTCGAGGTCATCACCGGCGTCGAGTTGTCGTGCGAGCACGCGGGCCGCGACCTGCACGTGCTGGGCTACGGCGTCGACCACAAGAGCGACGCGCTGCAGGATTCGTTGCGTTCGTTCCGCGCCTCCCGCGAACAGCGCGGGGTGCGCATCGTCGAATTGCTGCGCGAGCAAGGGGTCCACATCGAGATGGAGAACGTGCTCGCGAAGGCGGGCGGGGGTGCCCTCGGGCGCCCGCACATCGCCGAGGCCCTGCTCGAAGCGGGCTACGTCGGCGACCACGCCGAGGCGTTCGCGAAGTACATCGGAGAGGGCGGACCGGCCTACGTCGAGAAGTACAAGATGGCCCCGGCGGAAGCGGTGCGGACCATCCACGCGGCCGGCGGGCTCGCGTTCGTCGCGCACCCCGGTTACTACCTCGATGACGGAGATTCCTTCGGTTCGCTGCTCGACCACGGCTTCGACGGCGTCGAAGTGTTCCACCCCTACCACCGCGCGTCGGTCATCGAGCGCTTGCTCGGGATCGCGCGCGACCGCGGCCTGTTGATCTCGGGGGGCTCGGACTTCCACGGATTCGCGGGGCGTGATAATCTGGGCGAGCCTCGGGTGTCGTACGCGCTCCTGGAGCGTATTCGCGAGACCCTCGAGGCGAACGAGCGATGATTCAAGAAGGCAAGAACGCGCCCGATTTCACCCTCGATGCCGACGACGGCACCCAGGTCACGCTGTCCGCGTTGCGCGGAAAGCCCGTCGTGCTGTTCTTCTTTCCCAAGGCCGACACCCCCGGCTGAACGGCCGAAGCCTGCGATTTCCGTGATGAAATCGCCGCATTCCGAAGCAAGAAGTCCGTCGTCCTCGGTGTCAGCAAGGACTCCGTCAAGGCGCAGGCCAACTTCCGCGCCAAGTACGAACTGCCTTTCCAACTCTTGAGCGACCCCGACGCCGCCGTGTGCAACCTCTACGGCGTCATTCAAGACAAGTCGATGTACGGGAAGATCGTGAAGGGGATCGAGCGCTCGACGTTCGTGATCGACGCCGAAGGTCGCGTGGCGAAGATCTATCGCAAGGTCAAGGTCGCCGGGCACGCGCGCGCCGTGCTGGACGACCTCTAGATCTCGGCACGCGGTAGCGCAGAAAGACTTCCTCACCCGCGCGCCGCGCCGAGACCAGGCGCAGGCGCACGTGGTCCTTCCACAAGAACCCCTCGCCGTCCAGGAGCGAGGGCGCGTTCTTACCACCGATCAGACGCGGCGTCACGGTGACATAGACCTCCCCCACCAGACCCGCCTCGGCGAAGGCGAAGTGAACCTCGCCGCCGCCTTCCAAGAGGACGCGGCGACAGCCGCGTCTCGCCAGCGCTGCCATGACCGACCGCGGTGAAAGCTCGGTTCCCGGAAGCACGACCACTTCAGCGACGCGTTCGAACGCACGCACGCGCGCCTTGGGCGCGCGTTTGGTGGTGAAGACGATGCGTCGAGTCTCCTGCGAAGCGAAGAAACGCGAGCGAACGGAAAGGTCGAGCGCGCGACTCAAGACGACGTTGACGGGATGAACCGGAAGTCGGCGCGCGGCTCGACGCTCTCGGAGATCCTCGTACCGGATACGCATGGGACTACCGTCGTGCCTTACCGTACCGGCGCCCACGACCACGGCATCCGCACGCGCACGCAGCTCGTCCATCAAGCGGCGATCGCGCTCGCTGCCGAGCGAGACGTGCTCGCGCTCACGCGTGGTGATGCGCCCGTCGACGCTGACGGCCATGTTGACGACTACTCGGGCGAGGGGCGACGAGCGAGTGGACTTCGCCAAGGGACCGGGACCTTCTAGCGAAACACGCGACGGAAGCGTTCGACGGCGTCGTGGATCACGGGCACCGGTGTCGCCGAGAACGACAATCTGACGTTGTCGCCGAAGTGGCGCCCGAAGCACGAGCCGTACACGCTCGCGATGCCGTGCTCCATCAGCAGTTCGTAGACGTAGTGGTTCCGCTCCGGGCCCGAGAGCTCGCGCGGAATGAACTCGGAGAAGTCGGGGAACATGTAGAACGCGCCCGCGGGCCGGTCGATGGCGACGCCGGGCAGGTCCTTCAATCCGTCGAAGAGCGCGTCGCGGCGACGCTGGAACTCCGCCACCATGGTCGCGATCGCGCGGCGGCTCCCGTCCACGTTGCTCATCGCCTCCGCGGCCGCGTACTGGAGAAACGTGGTCACGCCCGCGGTTTGCGTGTAGTTGCCGAGGCGCATGAGCTTGGCGACCTTGGGGTTGCGCGTGACGACGTAGCCCAGGCGCCAGCCGGTCATGGCGAAGGTCTTCGAGAGCGTGAACACCGTTATCACGTTGTCCTGCGGAACGCGCACCAACGAGTGGTGACGACCACCGTCGTAGACGATTTTCTCGTAGGCCTCGTCGGAGATCACGAAGACTCCGTGCCGCGTGCAAATGTCGACGATGCGCGCCAGCTCGTCCTCGCTGAACACCTTGCCGGTGGGATTCTGCGGATTGTTCAAGTAGAAGAACTCGCGCCCGCGCACCGCGCTCTCGACGCGGTCGAAATCCACCGAGAAGTCCCGGTTGAGCGGTACTTCGACGAAGTCGAGCTGCGCGAAAGGAACGAAGTTCTCGAGGGCGCAACTCCACGTGGGCGAAAAACCGGCGCCGCTCTTGAACAGCTTGAACGACAGCTCGAGGCCCTCCTGCCCGCCGTAGGT
The DNA here is from genome assembly GCA_022615275.1 of Candidatus Latescibacterota bacterium. GTDB lineage: Bacteria > Krumholzibacteriota > Krumholzibacteriia > WVZY01 > JAKEHA01 > JAKEHA01. The sequence goes on along the minus strand of JAKEHA010000252.1, from coordinate 1,708 downwards.
CGCGACGACGTGCGCCGGCTCGATACCCCCGGCCTCGTGGTCCAGGCGCAGGCGCTTCGCGACCGCCTCCTTGAAGAAGTCCTCGCCGCCCGACTTGGGATACTTGGTGAGCCCCATATCGAGGCCGCGCTTGGCCGCTTCCACCACGAACGACGGGGTGGGAAAGTCGATCTCGCCGCGCTGGAAGAACACGAAGGGCCGGCCCGACTTCTCGAATTCCTTGGCGCGCGCACGCGCCTCCTCGCTGATCGACACGATGGGAGACATACGGATGTCTTCCAGCGCGGGATTGAACGTCGTGCGAATCGGCGTCCTTGTGTTCAAGGGCTCGGTGGTTGGCTGCATGCGACCTTTCGATGGCCTTGGGCGCCAAGCGCGCCGGGCCGTGCGTGAGAGTATTTGTCGTGCCGCTACGCCTACTTGTGGCGCGCCGCGCGGCGCAGCCGCCGCCGATACAGGCGAAGCTGCGTGTTGAATTCTTCGACCTTGGACTTGGCCATGCGCTCGCCCGCGGTGGCGCGGTCCTTCTTGAGGGCACGGATCTTCTGCTTGTACTCGGCGCGCGTCAGACGCGCGTTGCGGCCGCGCCTGCCGCTCTTGGACGCGCTCGCGACCTCGCCGCCGGAAAGCAGTTGAACGAGATCGTCCTTCTTCATCGAAGCGACACCGCTCACCTCACCGAGTTTCTTGGCTTCCTCGCGCAACTCCGCGACCGTCAACTTTTTCAACTCGTCGAGATTCATCGCCGGTCCTTTCGTATGGGTGGCGCGCGTGCTTTTGGGGTTTCGCTCCGAGGCCGGCGTATGATACAACACCGGAAATTCCGTCAACAAGCGGTTCCGTGAAAGCGGGTTCCCCTATGCGCTTTCGTCGTCGTTCCCAGGCTCTCGCGTGCTTGCTCCCGGCCCTCGTCGTCGCGTCGTGCGCGAAGAAGGAGGCTCCGCCCGTGGAACCGGGGCGCGAACTGGCCGCGGGTGAGAAGCTCCGGTTCGAGCAGCTCACCATCCGGCAGATCATGCAAGGACCGGGCATCGTGGGAACGGCACCCTCCAACCCGCGCTTTTCCGCCGACGGTCGCACCGTGTTCTTCGAATGGAACGATCCCGCTCCGCTCGACTCGATGAACGCCACCGACCCCGAGAACGCCTACCAGCACTATCTCGATCTGGCCGCCGCCGCCGCGACCTATCGCCTCGACGTCACCACCCGGCGCCTGGACAAGCTCGCCAAGGCCGCGGCCGATACCACGGCACCCGCCGAGTTCGCGTGGGATCGCGAGCTGCGGCGCCGCGCGGAGATTCGCGGCGGCGACGTGTTCCTCGTGGACGTCGAACCCGCGCGCACGCGGCGCATCACGCAGACGCTCGCGGCCGAGCAAGCGATCCAGGTGTCGCCCGACGGCGCCACCGTCTATTTCCAGCGCGACGACAATCTCTACTCGATTCCCTGGAGCGGCGCGCCCGTGCGCCAGCTGACCAACCTGCAGCTCGCCGCCGACCCCGACGACGACGCCAAGCCCAGCGCGCAGAGGCAACACCTGATCGACCAGCAGAAGGAATTGTTCGTCGAGTTCAAGGAGCGCGGCGACAAGCCGGAGAAGCCGCTCCCCAAGCCGGTCTACCTGGGCGCCGGCATGGAGGGCCCCATGGTACGTCAAGAGCTTCCGGGCCCGATGTCGGATAGTTGACAGACACGTGTCCCGGGCGCG
>JAKEHA010000040.1 GCA_022615275.1 Candidatus Latescibacterota bacterium | reverse complement strand
TCGGGACCGTTGTGGGTGTTCTCGACGTTCTTGAACCAGCCGCCCAGCGTGCCAGCAAGCCCGTCGCCCAGCAACGGTTCGACCAACCGCCCCATCGCGCAGACGATCGGTTGGCAATGCTCGGATCCGAACGGCCACGCGCTCGCGTACGACGTGTACTTCGGAACCGATGACCCGCCGTCGATGGCGGCGAGCAATGTCGCGCAGAACTCATACGCGCCCGGAACGCTGGCGTTCTCGACCACATATCGCTGGTACATCGTCGCCCGCGATCCGTTCGGACTCGAACGTACCGGTCCGACCTGGGGCTTCACCACGAAGGCGAATTCGCCCCCCACCACGCCCGGCAATCCGAGTCCGGGCAATCACGGCTTGTCGGATGCGACGCCGGTATTGACGTGGACCTCCGGTGACGCCGACGGGCAGCCGCTCACGTTCGACGTTTACTTCGGCACGTCGTCACCGTTGCCGTTGGTCGCGAGCGGCCTCACCCAGGCGATGTACGAACCAGGCGAGGTCGTGCCCGCGCAACTCTACTCATGGCGCGTGGTGGCGTCGGATGGTTTGACGTCGACGAACGGACCGGTGTGGGATTTCCGGGTCCTGGCAATGGGCGACGCGAACTCCGATCTCACCGTCGACCTCGAAGACGCCGAGTGTGCGCTTGGCATGTACATCGGATTCGGGGCGTGCAATGGCTTCGACAACGCCGCCGCCGACGTCGATTGCAACGATATCATGACGCCGCGCGACGCGCGCTGCATCCACAAACACGTGGTCGACGGGAGCTGTTCGTTCTGCGACGGAGCAACCACGGAACCGGCGGGCGTCAGCACGCCCGTCGTGTACGTGAGCTCCACGACGGAGTGGAACGATACCGTCTACGTTCGCCTCGCGGTGTCCGGCGTCCCGTCTTTGGAAGCGTTCGGCTTCGTGGTCCAGTCGAACGCCGACTACATGCGCGCGACCCGTCGCGGTGCCACGACCGACTTCGTCGAGCTTCGCAATGGCCCCTTCCCGTTGTACGCCATCGTGGGCGGGTACTCGCTCACCGGATCGCCCGCGAACTCCGCGGTCGACTTCATCGATCTGCGCTTCTATTCAGCGTACTGGTACGATCGCATGCTCTACATTTTCGGTTTCGTCGACGACCTCTTGGGCGCCGCGCCCCTCTACGTATACGCCGGCGGCGGTGGGCTGCCGGTGCTGATTACGCGTTTCGAGGCGACCCCGGTCGAAGGCGGCGTCGACGTTCGTTGGGACCTCGAGAGCGACGAAGCCATGGAGAGCTTCACGCTCTATCGCCGCGAAGACGGTGCCGCGCTGCCGATCGAGGCTGCGACCGGAGCCGCGACGACGCGGGCGTATCTGGATACCTCGGTCGAGGGTGGAAAAACGTACCGCTACGAGCTGATGATTCGAACCGCCGGCGGCGACGAGTTCCGCTCCCAGGTTGCGACGGTGTCGACGCCCGCGACGGAGCTCGTGCTCGGACAAAACCACCCCAATCCCTTCAACCCGCGAACCGTGATTCCGTACGACCTGCCCGCTTCGGCGAAGCCCGAGCGCGTGCGCTTGTGGATTCTCGACATCGCGGGCCGCGTCGTCGCAACGCTCGTGGACGAAGAGCAGGGAGGCGGATCATATCGCGTTCCGTGGCAGGGCCGGGACGACAGGGGTCAGGCGGTCTCGAGCGGGGTCTATTTCTACGTCTTGGACGTGGGCGGCGAACGCCGGACGCGGAAGTTGGTCCTGTTGAAGTAACGGGGTGTGGTAGAATGCCGCGCGGGCTTTCGACGCCTGCCGCGTGCATGACCGATTCCAAACTGGAGAAACTTCGCTCGAAGTCGTGGCCCTATTCCGAGGCCGATCCCTCCGCTCTAGCGGAGATCGGCCGACGGGTCGCACTGGTGGGTCGTCGCAAGGACCTGATCCACTATTCGAAGCTCGCGAGCGGTCTCGTCCTGCGCATGGCGCATGTCAACGACGGCGAGCCGTTCGAGCTCGGCGTTCCCGAGTGGTCCGACCAAGACCGGGCCATCCTGGGAGATCTTCTGGGGCGGCTGTCGTTGGAGAGTTATCAGCGAGGGGCGTTTCTCGCGACCGCGCTGGTCACGTCGAAAGGAACGCAAGAGCCCAGCGAAGGATTCTGGAACTTCGTCGATGAACTCGGTCTCTTGACATCGACCAGTCCGACCCGCCGGCTCATGTTCTGGACGCAACAGGTTCAATTGGCGCACGCGTGGTACGCGAACAACGCCTGGTAGCGCGAATTCGATTCGAAGATGGTTCGTTTCCGGTTCGCACTAGCAGTATTGGCCGCGATGTTCGCCTCGGCCGCCGCGCCAGCGCCGGCGCAGGAGCTACACACCGTGCCGCGCCCGCGCACGCTCGTCCTCGATCCCTACGTTGTCGAAGGGGTGGCGGAGACGCTGCTCGCGGGAAAGCTCTCCGTCCCCGAAGACCGCTCGAAGCCGAAGGGCCGCACGATCACGCTCCACATCGTCGTGGTTCCCGCGCTGACAAACGGCATCAAAGACGCGCCGCTCTTCGATCTTGCGGGCGGGCCGGGACTCCCTGCCAGCGGGGCGGCGTCGTGGTACGCGGCCGACAGCACCGGCTATCGCGCGACGCGCGACATTATTCTCGTCGACCAGCGCGGCACGGGGCAGTCGAACCCGTTGCGCTGTCCCGAGCTCGAAACGGTCTCGAAGCTCGCGCGCATGTACGACCCCGCGGCGGTGCGCCGCTGCCGCGACGAGCTGGCGAAGGACGCGGACCTCTCGCAGTACGGAACGCTGCAGGCGGTGCACGACCTGGAAGCGGTGCGCGTGGCGCTCGGCTTCGAGACGATCGACCTCATGGGGTTGTCGTACGGCACCGTCGTCGCGCAAGTGTACATGCGCGAGTACCCGCACAACGTTCGCTGCGCCGTGCTGACCGGGACAGTCCCCATCGACGAAAAGCTCCCGCTCCACCATGCGCGCGGCGCCGAAGACGTCCTGCAGAACGTCCTCGACGATTGCGAGTTCGATCCGCTGTGCGACCAGGCGTTCCCCTCGCTGCGCGGTGAGTGGCGCGACCTGCTCGCGTCCTTCGACGCGGGACCGGTGAACGCCATCTATCACGACTCCCTCGACACGCGGCTGGTGGCGCTCGAGCGCGGGCCGTTTTGCGAAGGGCTGCGCACGCTATTGATGACGACTCCCGTGCAGCGGCGCCTGCCATACATCCTTCATCGTGCGGCCGAGGGCGACTTCTTCCCGTTCTTCAGCCTAGTGTCGCCGGATAGCGGGGAGGCGTCGCCGTTCGCCGAGGGGATGTATCTGTGCGTGACGTGTCCGGAAGGGACGCAGCGCATCACGAGCGACGAGATCGAGATCGAAACCGCGGGGACGTTTCTCGGGCGCTATCGCGTCGACGAGCAAGTCGGCGCGTGCAACGAGTGGGGACTGCCGCCGCTGTCCGACGAGGCCCTCGCGCCCGTCTCGGCGTCGATTCCCACTCTGCTGCTCGCGGGTGGCATGGACTACGTGACACCCGTCGAGTGGGCGCAGCACGTGTCCTCGCGACTCACCGACAGCCGCGTGGTGGTGATCGACTATCTCGGTCATTACCCCGACGGCATGGCCAACATGGGGTGCCTGGACGAGTTGATTCGTGCCTTTCTGCGCGCCGGGACCACCGTCGACCTCGACATCTCGTGCGTCGACACGATGACGCCGCCACCTTTCGCCCTCGAATGAGGGCATTCACGCGATCCTTACGTTGACGCTTCGTTAGGAAACGGGTGTACACTATCGGGTGACGCCATCGTTCCAACCCGGCGTCCGATGCCCATGCGGCACGGTGGCGAGCGGCGTCTACTTCTACGTGCTCGACGTGGGCGGCGAGCGCCGCACCCGCAAGATGGTCCTGCTGAAGTAGCCCGACGCCTCGCGGTTTGCTACGATGTCCGCGTGCCTCCCCACGTTCGCACCGTAACGCTCGCCGACGCGACCGCGGTCGCTCCTCTCCTCGCCGAACTCGGCTATCCAGCTTCCACGGAAGAGGTCACCGAGCGTCTGAAGGGTCTCGAAAGGGATGCCGGAGGCGAAGTCTTCGCCGCCGTCGATGACGACGGCATGACCGGCGTTGCGCACGTCCAGCTCCTGCCCGTCCTTCATTCCAACGATCGAATGGCCCAGCTGGTACTCATCGTCGTCGCCGAGCGCGCGCGGCGCAGTGGTGTCGGAAAGGTGCTGGTACGAGCCTGCGAAGCGTGGGCGGCCGGGCGGGGATGCAAACGGATGCTCGTTACCAGCGGCGAGGAGCGCAAGGAAGCCCACGCATTCTACCAGGCGATGGGGTATCATCACTATGCCCGCCGCTTCGCCAAGCGGCTGTGAACGCGAGGTGAGCCCCATGCCTGTGCAGTATTCGTTCCACGGTAACATTCTCAAGCTAGAACTGATCGGGCAGTACCAGCCCGACGACGTGATCACGACGTTCGTGGCCGCGATGAACGATCCCAAGTGTCCCCAACCCGCGCCGATCTTGCTCGACGTGCGGCAGTCCGAGACGCTCGCGACCGCGGCCGTCGCCGACATTCGCCGTGTGGCGGAGTACGTCGGACCCTACGCGGCGCGCGTCGGCGGCCGCGTGGCGGTGGTGGCGGCGAGCGACGTCCACTTCGGCTTGAGCCGGCTGGGGTCGGTGTACACCGAGGGCGTTGGCGTCGAAGCCCAAGTGTTTCGCGACGTCGAGGGTGCGATCGCGTGGCTCGGTTCGCCCGCGAAGACATAGGCGCCGACTTGCCCCGCTCGCATCGCGGGCGTACAATGGGAAGCGCCGCGAGTTCCAACAGGAGGCCTACCCATGTCGAAGAAGATCTCGCCGGCGAACTGGGCGCGATCATCCAGTACC
>JAKEHA010000251.1 GCA_022615275.1 Candidatus Latescibacterota bacterium | reverse complement strand
TAGATCCAGATGGAACCGAACGACCCTTCCTGCTCTACGCGCGCCTGCCCATGCTTCAATAGCTCCAGGAGCGCCATGAAGGTGACGATCACTTCCAGGCGCGAACGCGAGCCCGAGAACAGATCGGCGAACATCGACGGCTCGCGCGCTTCCAGGGTTGCGCGCACCAGGTCGATCTTCTCTTCGATGGTGTAGGCCTCGAGCTCGACCTCGCGCACCTCGGCGCCCTCGAACTGGGTCATGACCTCCTGGAAGGCCCGCATCAACTGGAAGAGATTCAGGTCGAGGACCGCTTCGCCGGTGACCGCGTCCTTCTCTTCCTGCGGTACCGGGCGCGTGAACACGCGCATGCGTTCGTCTTCGATCTCTTTGAAGGTGCGCGCGGCTTCGACCATCTTCTTGTACTCGAGAATGCTCTGGACCAGCTCCTGGCGCGGGTCCTCGTCGGTGTCGTCGTCCTTGCGCAAGAGCATCTGGATCTTGATGCGCATCAAGGTCGCGGCCAGGACGAAGAACTCGCCCGCCAGCTCGATCTGCATCCCTTCCATGAGATTCAGATAGTCGAGGTACTCGCGCGTGATCTTCGCGATCGGAATGTCGTAGATGTCGAGGTTGTCGCGACGGATCAAATAGAGAATCACGCCCAGCGGCGCGCGAATCCCCTCGAGTTCCGTGGTCCACGGGGTTTGCCGTAGTGGTTCAGCCAATGTGCATCTTCTCCCTGACTTCCGCCATGGTCTCGGCGGCCGCGCGGCGCGCCTTGGCGTCGCCGGCGTGGATCACTTCTTCGACCGCGCCCGCTCTCGCTTCGAGCGCCGCGCGCTTCTCGCGCAGTGGCGCCAGATACTCCGCGATGGCGCGCCCCACGCGCTGCTTGCACTCCACACAGCCGAGCTTCGCGGTGGTGCAGCCCTCGTAGATTTCGGCCGCTTCGCTGGGCTTGAACTTCTGCCAATACGTGTAGATCAAGCATACCTCGGGACGGCCTGGATCGGTGCGGCGTTTGCGCTGTGGGTCGGTGAAAGCAGTGGATATCTTCTTCTGGATCTCTTCGGGCGAATCCGCGAGGTCGATGGTGTTGCCGAGCGACTTGCTCATGCGGCGCCCATCGAGGCCCGGGAAGCGCGCGAACTTGGTCAGCTTACCGTCGGGCACCGGAAAGACCTCGCCGTAGAGGCGGTTGAACTTACGCGCGATCTCGCGCGTGATCTCGATGTGCGGCAATTGGTCCTCGCCCACCGGGACGACGTGCGCGCGGTAGATCAAGATGTCGGCCGCCTGCAGCACCGGGTAACCCAAATGGCCGTAGCTCATGCCCTCTTCGCCCTCGTCGATCTTCAAGTCGCGCACCTGCTCCTTGAGGGTCGGGTTGCGCTCCAGGCGCGCGGTGCTGATGAGCATCGCCAGCAGGAGATACAACTCGGCGTGCTCCTTGACGTGCGACTGCACGAAGATGGTCGAGGTCTCGGGGTCCAGCCCGGCGCCGATCCAGTCCAACACCATCTCGTGGGTGTTGCCCGCGATCTGGGCGGTGTGCTGGTAGTCGGTCGTGAGCACGTGCCAGTCCGCCACCATGAAGTAGCAGCGGTACTCCTTCTGGAGGGCGACCCAATTCTCCAGCGCCCCGGTGTAGTTGCCGAGGTGCAGGCGCCCGGTGGGGCGATTACCGCTCAAGATGATCTTCGTTGCCGTCTGGGGGGCCACCCGATGCTCCAAGCCACGCCGTGACACGACGTTTTGGGCATTCTAGGGGGCCGTTTCGAGGGGTGTCAAGGAATGTCGGGGCGGCGCTACCGACCCCGCGGGTGGAACGTGCGGTGCGCCTCCAGAATATGCCGCGTGTCGACGTGGGTGTAGACCTGGGTGGTCGCGATGTCGGCGTGCCCGAGTAGTTCTTGCACCAATCGCAGGTCGGCGCCGCCTTCCAAGAGGTGCGTCGCGAAGGAGTGGCGCAACACGTGCGGAGACACGCGTCGCACGATGCCGGCCGCAATCGCGTGCGCCTTGAGATTCTTGAAGAACCCCACGCGTGAGATGCCGCCGCCGCGCGCGTTGACGAACACGTGCCGCGAGATGCGCCCGTCGAGCAACCGCGGCCTTCCGCCGTCCAGGTAGCGCGCGAGCGCGCGCGCCGCCTGGCGCCCGAACGGAACCACGCGCTGCTTGCCTCCCTTGCCGCGCACCACGACGATCTCTTGATCCAGCCGAAGCTCTTCGACGGTGAGGCCGCACAACTCGGTGACGCGCAGCCCCGCGCCGTAGGCGAGTTCCAGCATGGCGCGGTCGCGCAAGCCGAGCGGCGTCGACGTGTCGGGCTGCTCGATCAGCGACTCGATCTGCGTGAGGCTCAACACCGAGGGCATGCGGCGCGCGAGCTTGGGCCGCACCACCTCGCGCGCGACGCGCTCGCTGCCCCACCCCTCGCGGGCGAGAAACTTGTGAAAATGACGAAGCGCGGAGAGTTTGCGCGCGCGCGAGGCCGGCGCCAAACCGCGCCGCGAGAGCCGCACCGCGAAGAGCTCGATGGCCTCGTCCGTGATCTTCTTGGGGTCGGTGATCGAGATCTCTTCCAACGTCTCGAGGTAGGAACGCAGATCGCGCGCGTACGCGTGGATGGTATTCGGCATGAGCCCCTTCTCGACCACCAGGTAGTCGAGGAAGGCGTCGACGGACGAATCGATGGTTTGCTTCACGGCGTCAGTAACGAAGGAAACCCAGCAGCCATACCAACGCGCCGACCAACACCACGCTCGGACCGATCCCCGCGACACGCGCGACCGGCCCGATCGTGCGATACGAACGCGCCGTCACCCACGCGAGGTACAGCGAAACGACCGCGGCGACGAGCAACACGGCGAGCAGGACCAGCACCGCGCTCGCCCCGGCGGCAAAACCGCCTTCCGGATTGCGCACGAAGCGCGGGACGACCAGGGACAGCGCGGCCAGGGCGGTGCAGATCGCGGACAGCCGGTAGATTCGCTTCTCGGTTCCCGTCGCAACCTCCTAAGGTGCGTCGGGCGCACCCGCCGACCGGGAGGAGTCAATCGAGCGCTTGACGAAGGCCCGGTTACCTGCTACTTTCTTCCGGCTCATTATTCAGGAGGAAATCTGGATGCCACAACATAAATCGTGCGAGAAACGGCTCAAGCAGGACGTCAAGCGCACCGCCCGTAACCGCGCCGAGCGCGGGAACTTGCGGACCGTCGTGCGTGCCTTTCGCGAGCTCGAAGCCGGCAAGCGCCCGGCCGAGTATTCGCAGCTGCAGTCGATGCTGGATCGCGCGGTCAAGAAGGGGATCATTTCGAAGAACCGTGCGGCCCGCTTGAAGTCGCGCTTGGCGCCCAAGCAGGCAGCCTAGCTCCGCGGTTCCGATAGCCCGACGAATTGCGCCGTCCATCGCGAGATGGGCGGCGTTTTTTTTTTTTGCGCCACACACGCACCCCAGCCAGCGCGGGGTTTGACTGCGTCCAGCAGACGCGCTAGACTTCCCGGATATTCGTGCTATGGACGGCCAGCCAAGTCGGAGCAGGAGGTAACTCGCATGCGACGTATTCCCCTGATCATGGTCGCTGTCCTTAGCGCGACCGCAGCAGTGTCGATCGCCGCCGGACACGAGCCCAAGCGGGAGCCCGCGCCGGCGCTCGCACCCGGGCAGCCAGTTGCGGAGACCCCCGAGACGCGCGACCGCTTCCAACCCGCCGATGACGTCACGGTGCTCGGCTTCTGGACCTTCGAGGACGCACTGGGCCAGCCCGACGCCCAGGGCTGGACGACCAACGATCGCGGCGGTCAGCTGGGCACGTTCTTTCACGTCGAAGATTTCAACCCGGCCATTCCCGGGATGGGCCCGATCGCGGGCTCCAAGTCCCTTTGGTGCGGTGCGCGGCCTTGCGTCGGACCCGGCGTGTGCAACTACGTGTCGTTGCCGGGATATGGCAACAGATGGGATCAGCGCTTCACCTCGATTCCGCTCGCGGTGACGGGACACGTTACACTCACGTTCTTCCTGTCCTACGACCTCGAACCGGGTTACGACTTCGTCGAGCTCCAGTACCGGAGTCTCACGTCGACCTGGCAAACCATGGACTCGTTCACCGGCCTCGATGGCGCTCCCTTCGAGTACTCCGTTCCCGCGATCGATCACAACGGAAGCGTCCAGTTTCGTTTTCGTGTCACGTCGGACGGCGTCTTATCCGACGAGGACGGTGGGTACAATTCGCTGGGCGCGGCTGTGATCGACGACATCCTCGTGGAGGACGCCACGGGCATCGTCAATTATCAGCAATTCGAAGTCGATGCGCCAGGAGCCCTGACCACTCTCGACGGAACATGGCAGGCCACACCGGTGCCGCTATTCGGCGACTACGCCGAACTCATCGACGGGGATACCGTGTTGCAGCAAGACCCCAACGTCTTCAACCCCACCTATCTGTGGGGTTTCTTCAAGAATTCACCGGACAACTTCGCCTGCGGCGGCCACCCGGAGCAAGCGGTCGTTCCGTTCGGCAGCGATGGATCGTTCATCAGGAACGAAATCCAATCCCCCGTGATATCGCTCGCACCGCTCTCCCAGCCGATCACGTCGCTGACGTTGGCGTTCGACGTGTATCGAAACCTTCCGCTCGACAACCTGGTGTTCTACGAGTATCGAGTCCGCTCTCGCGTCGGCGGCCAGTGGAATCCCTGGAGGAGTTCCGGTATCACCTACTACGGCCCCACCGCACAGTGGCACGCCAGCACGTTCCAGATCGCATCGCTCGTCGATGGCGGCGCTACCGACATCCAGGTGGCGATCGGGGCCGTCGACCAGTGCGTCAGTCAGTGCGGCGGCTTGGGGAGCGGCGCCTGCCACACGAACGCACCGCTCATCGACAACGTGCGCATCGCGAATTTCCCCACCAACACGCCGGCCGGATTCGACGTGGTCGTCACCCCCGAGGACGTGCTCACCGGCACCTCTCCGGTAACACTCACGTTCAATTACATCGACCAGGAAGGTGCCACCACTCTGACCACCGGGAGTCTGGGCCCGTCGGTCACGGGACTCTTTACGCTGGCCAACGGCACGTACTACGACCTTTCCACGTCGGCGACGTTCTTCGGCGACTTCGAAATCTGCATCACCTATGACGAGGCGACACTCACGGTCCCGGAGGCCGATCTTCGCCTGCTCCATTGGGACACGGAGCTCAACCCCGACGCCTGGGTGGATATCACAACCTCGCTCGAGATCATCGGCAACACCATCTGCGGCGTCACCGACCACTTCTCACCGTTCGCGTTGGCTGTGGAAACGGTAACCAACGTCGGCGGTGTGCCGGGAACGCTCGCCCTCGCGCAGAACGTCCCCAACCCGTTCAACCCCGCGACGACCATCGCCTACGACGTGCCCGCCGGCGGCGCGCACGTCACGATCGCCATCTACGACGTAACCGGGCGGGCGGTGCGCACGCTCATCGACGGACGGCACCCGGCGGGCACGCACCGGGTCGTCTGGGATGGGCGTAACGCGAGCGGCACACCGGTGGCTTCAGGCGTTTATTTGTATCGAATGACGTCCGGGACGTTCGTCCAGACGCGTCGGATGGTGTTGCTGAAATGAAATAGGCGTGGCTGGCGTCGCGTTGATCTGGTCTGGAGAGGGCCGGCGTTGCCGGCCCTCTTCTTCTTTTTGTCCGCTAGG
>JAKEHA010000250.1 GCA_022615275.1 Candidatus Latescibacterota bacterium | reverse complement strand
GTAGCCGGCACCAACGAGGGCGGGTCGTATGGAAGTGTCTGCTGGCCGATCGACGGCGGATCCGGTTCGGTTCCGAAGTACATGGTCACCCACGAGCCGAAGAGTAGGGCAGGACAACAAAAATCGGGGCTGTGCACCGTCGCATTCATCACCGCGTCGAGCCCAACGTCGGTGGCTCCGTCCGACGGCGACGGATCGGACGGCGCCGCGGTGACCGCACACTCCGTGTTGTCGCCCGCAAGCCACAGACAGTACGCCGCCGTTGCGGCGACGAACTGGCCCGCGCAATCCACGAACTCGGGTCGTCCCGTCAGGCTCTCGGGGTGCGGTTCGAATCTCAACGCATAACAGTCGGTGGGTGGATCACCGACGCGCATGAGGTCGAGCTGGGCCATCACGAAATCACCCCAAGTACAACGGCCGAAGGCCACCTGGACGCCGGTCTCGGGGTCTCCTTTCGAGAGACCCGAAATCGTGCTCCAATTGGTGATCGCGTAGGACGAACTCGTGGGCATCGAAAGCTCAAACTGCGCGGCAGCGAGCCCCGAACTCCGCCTGACGATCAAATAGACGGTGCGGGTCTCTCCCAACGGAGGAGTCTGGAAGTCGCAATTGACCCCGGACTGATCGGTGTACAGACCCATCATCACCGCGGAACTTGGAGTCGGAAGACAGAGCAACGCACACGACGCGGCCACCAACGTAAGCCGCCTTGCGGAGAGTTGAAAACCGCCGGTATTTGTCATCGTAACCGCCGGCCCTTCGAGGTTGAGGCGCGAGTATTATAGCACGCGGGAGGTTCAGCGCACGCGCGCGAAGATCGCGTCCACTTCCTTGAGGTAATCGTCCAGGCTGAACACCGCCGACAGCGCCTTGGCGTCCAGCTTCGACGTGATGCCCTTGCGCGCGCGCACCGTCTCTTCGAACTTCTTCCCCGTCTCCCACGTTTCCATGGCGGCTTCCTGCACGAGCGCGTAGGCGTCTTCGCGCGAGAGGCCCGCGCGCGCGAGTTCTAGCAGCAAGCGCTGCGAGTAGATCAAGCCGTTCACCTTGTTCATGTTGCGGCGCATGTTCTCGGGGTACACGATGAGGTCCTTCACCACCGCGGTGAACTTGACCAGCATGTAGTCGAGCGTAATAGTGGCGTCGGGGAGAATCACGCGCTCCACCGACGAGTGCGAGATGTCGCGCTCGTGCCACAGCGCGACGTTCTCCATCGCGGCCAGCGCGTAGCCGCGCACGAGGCGCGCGAGCCCGGTGACGCGCTCGCAGATGATGGGGTTGCGCTTGTGGGGCATGGCGGAGCTGCCTTTCTGCCCCTTCTTAAACGGCTCTTCGACTTCGAGCACATCCGTGCGCTGGAGGTTCCGGATCTCGGTGGCGAACTGCTCGAGCGAAGCGGCCACCAATGCGAGCGCCGACACGAACTCGGCGTGCACGTCGCGCTGGACGACCTGCGTCGAGGTGGGAGCGGGCCGGAGTCCGAGCTTCGTGCACACGTATTCTTCGACCTTGGGACTGATGTGCGCGAACGTCCCGACGGCACCCGAGAGTTTTCCGATCGACACCGCCTCGATGGCGTCGCGCAGCGTCTTCTCGCGACGACCCAACTCGTCGTACCACACGAGCAGCTTCAATCCGAAGGTGATGGGCTCGGCGTGGATGCCGTGCGTGCGTCCCACCATTACGGTCTTCTTGTGCTCGATTGCACGCGCCTTGATCGCAGCGCGCAGATCACCCACGCGGCGAAGCAACAACTCGCCCGCTTCCTTGATCTGGCACGCGAGCGTCGTGTCGAGCAAGTCCGAAGATGTGAGTCCGAGGTGGACGTAGCGCGAGTCGTTGCCGATGTGCTCGGCGACATTGGTCAGAAAGGCGATGACGTCGTGGTGGGTGGTTGCTTCGATCTCTTTGACGCGGACCGCGTCGAAGCGCGCGTGCTTCTTGATGCGCTCGACCGCGTCGTTGGGTATTTCGCCGAGCTGGGCCAGGGCTTCGCAGGCGAGGATCTCGAATTGGAGCCACTTCTCGAGCTTGTTCTGCTCGGTCCATATGCGGCCCATTTCGGGGAGGGTGTATCGTTCAATCATAGCAGAGCCACGCGTGCGAATGCGCTCATGGCAATGTTCGTCATATGTCCGACGGCCTTTCTTCGAGCGTGATCTTCACGTCGAGCAGCTTGTCCTTGCGGTTGATCTTCATCTCCAGCACATCGCCCACACCCGAGCCGAAGATGACGCGGTTGGCCTGGAAGCGCGTCTCGAGCGCCACGCCGTTGATGGCGATGATCTGGTCGCCCACCTTCAAGCCGGCCTTCTCGGCCGGCCCGCCTTGCTCGATGCTCTGCACCAGCACGCCGCTCGCGCTGGGCAGATTCAACGCGGCCTGCGTCTCGGCATTGATGTCGGTCGCCGACATGCCCAGCCACACGTCGCGCACGCGTCCGTATTGCACGATCTCCTCCATCACGCGCTTCGCCCGATTGATGGGGATCGCGAAGCCCATACCGACGTTTCCGGCGTAGGTTCCCGCGGTGGGCGAAAAGATGAGCGTATTGATGCCGATCACCTGGCCGCGCGAGTTGACCAGCGGTCCGCCGCTGTTGCCCGGATTGATGGCGGCGTCGGTCTGGATCATGTCGTTGAAGATCTGCTGGCTGTCTTCTTCCTGCTTGATGTCGCGGTGGTTGGCGCTGATCACGCCGACCGTCACGGTCGGCTGGGTGTCGAGCAGGCTGAAGCCGAACGGGCTCCCGATCGCGATGGCCCACTCGCCCACCAAGAGGTCGTCGGAATTGCCCAGCGGCGCGGTCGGGAAGTCGTCGCCGTCGATCTTGATAAGGGCGAGGTCGTAGCTCGGGGCACTTCCCACCAGTGTCCCCGCGTAGGTCTTGCCGTCCGACAGCGTCACCTGCAGGCGCTCCGCGTTCGCGATCACGTGATAATTGGTGAACACGTAACCGCGCTTGTCGACGATGACGCCGGAGCCCAGCTCGGCGAGCGTGCGCTCGCGGCCCGGGTAGTAGCGGTTGAACCAGATGTCGTAGACGGGCCGGGTGCGGCGCGTGTAGGACGCGGTGATGCTGACCACGGCGGGAGCCACGTGTTCGGTCGCGACCACGATGGCGTTGCGGCGGTCGTCGTCGATGGACGCGCCCGTCGAGGCGGTGTAGATCGAGCCGGTCTGCAACAACGATTCCGCGCGGCCGTCCGTGTTGCGTTGCACGAGCACGAACGCGATCACGACCAGCGCGATCGAGACGCCCGTCAGCCCGCCGAATACGAAGGGCAGAAACCGAATCTTGCGGGGGAGTCTTTCGTTACCGTCGTACATTCGCTTTGCGTCGCTCCATGACTTTGGCCCAGTCGCGGTTGAACAACTCGATGCCGATGTCCGTCAGCGGGTGCTTGAAGAGCTGCTGAAAGATCTTGTACGGCATCGTCGATACGTCGGCGCCCAGACGGGCGGCTTCGACCACGTGCATGGGGTGGCGAATGCTGGCCGCGAGCACCTGGGTCGAAAACGCGTAGCGCTCGTAGATGTCGACCAGGTCCGCGACCACCTGCATGCCGTCCATGCCGGCGTCGTCCAGACGCCCGACGAACGGGCTGATGTAGGTCGCTCCCGCCTTGGCGGCGATCAACCCCTGGTTCGCGTTGAAACACAGCGTCACGTTGGTCTTGATGTCGTCCGCGGACAGCGCCACGACCGCCTTCATGCCTTCCGGCGTCATGGGAATCTTCACCACGATGTGTTCGCTCAAGCGAGCGAAGGCGCGACCCTGCCGGATCATCTC
>JAKEHA010000249.1 GCA_022615275.1 Candidatus Latescibacterota bacterium | reverse complement strand
CTGGGAGGCCGGTGTCGTCGCTGGCACGCTCGAGTGCGCGCCGCGCGTCGTCGGGGGTCAAACGGCGCGTGTTGAGCGCGATCGCGACCACGCGCGTGGTCTTATAGGGTCGCATCAGCGACTCGTACAACGCAACCACTTCGGGAAGCGGCGGGATGGCGTGGTCGAAGCGCTTGTAGCGCTCGCGCCCGGCCGTGTGCACGAGCACCATGGCGTCGGGCATGGCACCGTACAGGAGCCCGAGGGTGACCCCCGCGTAGCCGGGGTGCGTGATCGACCCCTGGCCTTCGACGATCACGACGTCCGCGTCGCGTCCTTCGAAATCGACCAGCTCCTGGGTGGCCCCGCCGACGAAGTCGGCGACCACGCGGTCGACGGGGACGCCGCGGCCACGCAGCAAGATACCCGTCTGGCCGGTGGCGGCCCACGTGGAGCGCACGCCGCCCGCGCGCGCCGCGCGATCCAGCTCGAGCGCGACCGTCATCTTGCCCACGTTGCAGTCGGTGCCCACCGTGAGGACCACCCGGGCCCCCGTCGTGCAGCCCGCGCCGTTGGATACCGCGCGCACCTCGGGTACGCGCCGGATGTCCCAGATGCGCGCGCCCGACGCGCGCGCGAGCGCGGCGAGCGCCGGGTCGTCCGCGAGAAAGGCGTGCATGCCGCTCGCGACGTCGAGTCCCGCTTCCAGACAGCGCGCCACGTGCGCGCGCATGACGGTGTCCAGCTCGCCGCCGGCGGGCGCGGTTCCCACCACGGCGAGTTGCGGGCGACGCGCGAGCGCTTCCTCGATGGTCGCGACCACGGGCGCGTCGCCGCCGAAGCCGAGGGTCTCGTGCACGGTGCGCCCCGCGCGCGACGCGTCCAGCACCGCCACGACGTCGCGTGCGCGGTACATCGCGACGCACGCCGCCGTCTTGGCGTCGAGGGTGGTGAAGCACCCCTCCGCGAGCAGGAGCAACCGCCTCCCCTCGATGGGAAACGGCGCGTGCACGAGCATGCTCTCGGGCGACGGCACGGTGTTCAATCGAACTCGTCGACGATCGCGCCGACCAGGCGGCGCAAGATATCGTCGAGGGTGGTGATACCGGCGACCTCGCCGCCCGACTCGCGCACCAAGGCCATGTGACGCCCGCCTTCGCGCATCTGCACCAGCACGTCGGAGAGCGCCGCCGAAGCCGCCACGAAGAAGGGCGGGCGCAGGCCCGCGCGCAGGGCCTCGCGGTCGGTGGAGGTCACGTACTCGTGGACGGAGAGAATGCCGATCACGTTGCCGCGGTCACCGCGGTAGACCGGATAGCGCGAGAACCCCTCGCGCGCGATCACCTGGGCGTACGATTCGATGGGGGCGTCGGCGTCGAGCATCACCACCTGGTCGATGGGCCGGACCACGTCGCGCACCGCGAGCTGCTTGAGCTCGATGGCGCGGTCGATGAGCGCGGTGGTCTCCGGCGCGATGAGCCCGGCGCTGCGGCTATCGCCGATGTGGAACAGCAGTTCTTCGGTGCTGACGTTCAGGAGCCGGGTCGACGGATCGGCGGGAAGGAAGCGCGTCAGCGCGTCGGTCAACAGCGAAAGCGGCTTGACCAGCGGATACAAGAGCGACGAAACCGCGCGCACGGCACCGGCGAACGCGACGGCGGCCGGCGTGGCGTAGTAGAGGAAGAGACTCTTCGGGATGATCTGGTTGAACACGAGCCACACCGGCACCAACACCAGCGTCACCACCGTGGTGGCGGAGTCCCCGAACCACCTCGTCGCCAGCGCCGTGTACACCGCGGTGCAACCGACCTCGGCGAGGTTGTAACTCACGAGCAGCGTGCTCAAGAAGTGCTCCGGGTTCGACGACAGGTCGAGCGCGTGGGCCGCACGCTTGCTGCCGGTGGCGGCCAGGTGGCGAAGACGCAGGCGGTCGGCGGCGAAGAACGCCGTCTCGCACCCCGACGCGAGCACGCCGATGGCGAACGCGATTCCCGCCACCACCACCAAACCGAGATCGCTCATGGCTTCTCCACCCGCAGCTTGCGAATGCGGTTGGGCTGCGCCGAGATGACGTGGAAGCGCAGCCCGTCGGCGACCACGGTCTCGCCTTCGCGCGGAACGCGCCCCAGGCGACCGAGCACGTAACCGGCGACCGTCTCGTGTTCGTCGTCGCGAATCTCGGTGTCGAACACTTCGTTGAAATGATCGATCTCCATGGTGCCCTGCACGACGATGCGGCGCTCGTCGAGGCGCTGGAAGGGCTGGGCCTTGGTGTCGCGCGCGTCGCGAATCTCGCCGATCATCTGTTCGAGGATATCCTCGATGGTGACGACACCGGCGAACGACCCGTGCTCGTCGAGCGCGATCGCGACGTGCAGCTTGCGGCGCTGCAACTCGGTGTATAACTCCGCGATGGGCGCGGTCTCGGGGATGAAGAAGGCCTCGCGCAGGCGCGCGCGCAGCTCGTCCTCGTTGCGCGCCGCGAGCGGGTCGATCAGGTCCTTGACGTGCAGGATTCCGATCACGTCGTCGGGCGAGTCGCCATAGACGGGGATGCGGGAACGTCCGCTCGAGGCGAACAGAGAAAGCAACTCGTCGCGGCGCGCGCGGATCGACGCCGACGCGACGTGGATGCTCGGCGTCATGATTTCCTTGACGACTTTCTGTCGAAACTCGAGCACGTGGGAGAGGATCTCGTACTCGAAGGGGCCGATCTTCCCTTCACGACGGCCCAAGCGCACCGCCGTCAGCAATTCGTCCCACGCGTAGGAGCGCCGCGCAGTGCCGATGCGTCCGCGCAGCGCGTCGATGACCGCGTCGGAGAATCGCGAGAGGGGCGCGCGAATGGGAAGAAACAGCACGTGCACGATCGAGAGCGGCAGCGCCACCACCGGCGCCACGCGCGGGGCCCAGTGCATTCCGAGCGCCTTGGGGACGATCTCGGTGAGCACCATGATGAGCAGCGACATGACCGCGAATGCGAGCCCGAGTCCGCGGGCGCCGAAGGCGTCGATGGCGAGTGCCGTGGCGGTGCTGGTGGCCAGCACGTTGACGGCGAGATTGCCGACCAAGACCGTGATCAGAAGCGGGCGCGGGTGCGCGAGCAGGCGCGCGGCCGCGCGACCGCCGGGCGAGGCCTCGCGAAGCGCGCGCAGCTGACTGCGAGAAAGCGAGAAGAGCGCCGCCTCCGACCCGGAGAAGAAGGCGGAGAGAAGCAGGAGTACGACGAGGCCGGAAAAATAGAGTGCGACTTCGCCCACGGCGGCGAACGACCGGCTATCCGCCGAGCTCGTTCAAAGCGGCGCGAGCCTGCTTGGCTTCTTCGGAGTTGGGGTGCTTCTCGATGAGCGCACGATACGCCTGCTGGGCCAGCCCTCGCTCTTCGAGCTGCGAGTACGAGTGCCCCATCTTGAGGTACGCGGCGGGCACCAGCCGCGCCTTGGGGTAGTCGCGCACCACCTGCTGGAACTGCCCCGCGGCCTCGAGCCAGCGCTCGGTCGCGTACTCGCACTCGCCGAGGTAGTAGTGGGCCTCCGCGGCGCGCGCGCCGGATGGGTTCTTGGTCAAGTAGTCCCGGAACGCAGGAGCCGCGAGGTCGTAGTTGCCGCGGGTGACGTCGAGGTACGCGGCGCGGTAGAGATCCTCGGCCGCTTGCGCGGCCAGGGCGGCCGAATCGGTCGGCGCGGGCGCCGAGCCCACGGAGGGACGCGAGCCGCTCCAGCGGTCGCGTCCCCCGCGGTTCAACTGCATCTGCTCGCTGTCCTCGATGCGGCTGGAGAGAATGCGCAGCGTCTCCTCGAGATCGGTGAGCGTGGACGCGATGCGCGCCTGCGACGCGGTGCGCTCCTCCGACTCGGCGGCCAGTTGCCGCTCGAGCCGGTCGACCTGGTCGGCCAAGCGCCGCTGTTCGGCCAGGAGGCTGTCGGCCTTGAGGCTCGCCTTTTCGGCGTTGATCGGCCCCTTGGCCCATTTCGCGCCCCAACAGCCCGACAGGGCCGCCGAACCGACCGCCACCAACAACACGAACGCGACGCGACGCACGACGAGGGCTCCTCCCGGGCTACTTCGTCACGAAATGCGCGCGACGATTCTTCGCCCACGCGCTTTCGTCGTGCCCCGCGTCGAACGGACGCTCTTTGCCGTAGCTCACGGTCGTGATGCGCGAGGCCGTGACACCGAGCGAGACCAGGTAGTCCTTGGCCGCGTTGGCGCGCTTGTCGCCCAGGGCCAGGTTGTACGCCTTGGTGCCGCGCTCGTCGCAGTGGCCTTCGATCGTGATACCCGCGTCGCCCACGCGCTTGAGTTCGCGCGCGTTGGCTTCCAACGTGCCCTTGGCCTCCGACGTCAGGCTGTACTGATCGAAATCGTAGAAGACGTCGCTGAGCGAGATCGGCGACATGTCGGTGCTGCCCGACGACGT
>JAKEHA010000039.1 GCA_022615275.1 Candidatus Latescibacterota bacterium | reverse complement strand
GAGGACGGCGATGGCTTCCTTCTCGATGGTGGAATTGTCGCTGACTTGCTGGAGATCCATTTCCTTCACCAACAGCTTGACCGACTCGCTGATTTTGACGCTATCGTGCACGACAACGCGAACCGTGTTGGCCATTCTAGCGAAGATCGCTTTCGCCCCGGTGGAACCCACGTCACCGGACGATTGCAGCTTTATCAGCTCGGCGAGCTCGACAGGGCTTATGCGAGTACTTAACTCACCAATCTCGATTTTGCGGTCGTTCAGCTCGCGCATCACTTCGCCCATGATCCAGTTGCTGGCGGCCTTCCCGTCCGCGCCCGCGGCGACGACGGCCTCGTAGTAGTCGGCGACGTCGTTCGATCCTGTTAGCACGTGGGCGTCGTAGGCGGGGATGGCGTACTCCGACACGAAACGCTTCTGCTTCGCGTCCGGAAGCTCGGGCAGAGAGGATCGCACGTTGCTGATCAACGCGTTCGTCGCGCGCAAGACGCGCAGATCGGGTTCCGGAAAATAGCGATAGTCGTGCGCCTCTTCCTTGCTGCGCATGACGGACGCGCGCTTGGCAGCGGGGTCCCAGAGGAGGGTGTCCTGCGTCACCCGGCCGCCGCTTTCGAGAATCTTCGTCTGGCGTTCGAGCTCGAACTCGATGGCCTGCTCGACCTGCTTGAACGAATTCAAGTTCTTGACCTCGGTCTTGACCCCGAGTTCCTGGGATCCGTGCTTGCGCACGGATAGATTCACGTCGCAGCGCAGGCTTCCCTCTTCCATGTTGCCGTCGCAGATACCGAGGTAGCGCACTAGCGAGCGCAGTTTCTGGAGATATTCCGACGCCTCCTGGGGCGCACGAATATCGGGCTCGCTCACGATCTCGACCAGGGGCACGCCGCTGCGATTGAAGTCGACTAGGCTGTAGTCCTTGCCTTCGAAGTGGACCAGCTTGCCGGCGTCTTCTTCCAAGTGAATGCGACGGATGCGAATCTGCTTGGCGTCGTTCTCGATCGACAGGAGTCCGTGCTCGCACAGAGGCGTGTCGAACTGCGAAATCTGGTAGTCCTTGGGGCAATCGGGATAGAAGTAATTCTTACGCGCGAAGACGCTCTCATTACTGATCGTGCACTCGGTCGCAACCCCCAGGCGCACGGCGTACTCGACCGCGCGCGCGTTGACGACGGGCAGCGCACCGGGAAGCCCCAGGCACACCGGGCACACGTGGGTGTTGGGCGCACCGCCGAAGGCGGCCGAGCAGCCGCAGAACATCTTGCTCTTGGTGGAGAGCTGGGCGTGGACCTCGAGCCCGATGACGGCTTCGTAGGCGCTCATGTTGGAATGCCCTTCGAAACGGGCGCGACAGCGCCCGTCGGGAACTCAGCGATGCGCTCCATGCCCGCGGCAACGCGGAGCAACGTCGTCTCATCGAAGGCGCGGCCGATCAGTTGGAGGCCGATGGGCAGCTTCTCTTTCGAGAGTCCGCACGGCACCGAGATACCCGGGAGTCCCGCGAGGTTGACCGGAATCGTGAACACGTCGTTCAGGTACATGAGAATGGGATCGTCGGTCTTGTCGCCCAGCTTGAAGGCGGGTGTCGGCGAGGTGGGCAGCGCGATTACGTCGCACTTTTGGAACGCCTCCGCGAAATCGCGAATAATGAGCGAGCGCACCTGCTGCGCGCGCCGGTAGTAGGCGTCGTAGTAGCCCGCGCTCAAGACGTAGGTGCCGAGCAGCACGCGCCGCTTGACTTCGCGCCCGAAGCCTTCTTCGCGCGTCTTGGCGTACACGTCGTACAACGATTGCGCGCGCGGCGAGCGGTGGCCGTAGCGAATCCCGTCGAAGCGCGCGAGGTTGGCGCTCGCTTCCGCGTTGGCGAGAATGTAGTAGGCCGCGAGCCCGAAGTCCGCGTTGGGGAGTGCGACCTCGACGACATCCGCGCCTTCGCGCTTGGCGGCCTCGATGGTGCGGTCGAAGGACGCGCGTACGGCGGGGTCGACGTGCGAGCCCAGAAACGTCCATGGGATGCCAATTCTCACGCTCTTCAGACTACGATCCAACTCGGAGGTGAAATCCGGCACCGGGACGCTCGCACTGCTCGCGTCCATCTGGTCCTTGCCGCACAGCGCGTTCAATACCAGTGCCGCGTCTTCGACCGAGCGCGTGAACGGTCCGATCTGATCGAGCGAGCTCGCGAACGCGACCAGGCCGTAGCGCGACACGCGCCCGTAGGTGGGCTTGACGCCCACGACACCGCACAACGCGGCCGGCTGGCGAATCGAGCCTCCCGTGTCGCTGCCCAAGGACGCGGCCGCCATGCCCGCCGCCACCGCGGCCGCCGAGCCTCCCGAGGATCCGCCCGGCGCGCGCGCGAGATCCCACGGGTTGCGTGTCACTCCGAACGCGGAGTTCTCGGTCGACGAGCCCATCGCGAACTCATCTAGATTGGTCTTGCCGATCACGATCGCACCCGCGTCCTGCAAACGCGCGACGGCCGTCGCGGTGTAGGGCGGCTGGTATTTGCCCAGAATCTTCGAGCCGCACGTGGTCAGGGTGCCTTCGACGCACATGTTGTCTTTGATCGCCACGGGAACGCCACCCAGCGGGAGCGTCTTGGCTGTGCCCGACTCCGCCAGCGCCTTCGCGCGCGCGCGCGCGCGGTCCTTGTGTACGTCGAGAAACGCGTGCACGTCGCGGTCGCGCGCGTCGATCTGTGCCAGGGCCGCGTCGCTCGCTTCCAGCGGGGTGACTTCGCCGGACGCGATGCGACGACGCAGCTCCGCAATCGACAACTCGTGCAGGCTCATTCGCCCTCGCCCTTCTCGATGACGCGCGGGACGCGGAAGTAATCGGGGGTGTGATCGGGCGCCTGGGACAAGACGACCGCGCGGTCGAGCGACGGTGTGACGACGTCCTCGCGCACGTGGTCCTCGGCTTCGTGCGACATCGCGCGCGTAGGCTCGACGCCCTCGACCTCGGCTGCCTGCAGCTTCTCCACGAAGCCGACGATGCGCCCGAGCTGCTCGGTGATCATCTCCACTTCGTCCGGTGAGAGGTCGATGCGCGCCAGGCGCTCGAGGTGACGGACGACGTCGCGATCGATCTTGGACATGAGATTCTCCCGCGGAATTACAGCGGACGCATGGGCGCGTAATGGGCGAGGAACTTGCGCTCGCCACCCGCGTCGAAGATCACGGTGACGCGCGTCTGTTCGCCTTTGCCTTCCACCTTGCGCACGATGCCCTTGCCGAAGCGCTCGTGCTGGATGCGCATCCCGATGGTATACGCGTGCTCGACCGCGCCCGTGCTCGAGGGCGCATGCGATGAAACGTGGACGCCCGACACCACCGGCGCTTGCGGCGCGAAGGCCTCCTGCGAATAGGCCTCGTGCGGCTCCGGCTGCGCGTACTCGTCGCGCAGCGAGCGCGCGTAGTCGCGCCGCGGCGACCACGCGCCGCCGTAGATGGTGGGCGACACCAGCGGCTCGACCGGCGCTTCCAGGGTTCGCTCGGGAATCTCGTTCAAGAAGCGCGACGGGACGCCGCCCTCCATCATGCCCATGCGGCGCCGCATGCCCGCGAAGGTGAGGTACAGGCGCCGGCGCGCACGCGTCATGCCCACGTAGAACAACCGGCGCTCTTCTTCGACCGCGGTGGGGTCGTCGATGGAGTTGTAGTGCGGGAACAGTCCCTCTTCCATCCCGGTCACGACCACCGCGTCGAACTCGAGGCCCTTCGCGTTGTGGATGGTCATCAAGGTCAATTGCCCGCTGTCGAGGTCGAGCGCGTCGACGTCCGCCACCAGCGCCACTTCTTCCAGGAATGCGCTCAACGACTTGGTCTCGGCGCCTTCGGCGAACCCGTGCGCCTTCGACAGCAACTCGTCGATGTTCTCGATGCGCGCCTCCGCGTCGGGATAGTTCTCCTCGAGGTGCTTGTGGTACTCGGTCGATTTGAGAATCGCGTCGACCACGTGGGGTGCGACGTCCGTCGCGGCCATCTCCCGCAGCTCGTCGAACAGGACGAGAAAGGCGTGCACGCGCGCGGCCGCCGCGGCCCCCAACGTGCTCGCCGCCGCTCGCATCGCGTCGACCAAGGAGGTTCCCCGCTCGGCGGCGAGGGCTTCGATTTGATCGATCGTCGTCTTACCGATGCCACGGCGGGGCACATTGAGGATGCGTTTGAGGTTTATCGAATCGTCCGGGTTCACGATCGCCTTGCAGTAGGCGAGCACGTCGCGTACTTCGGCGCGCTCGTAGAAGCGCACCGAACCGATGATCTGATACGGCAGCGACGCCTGCACGAACACGTCCTCGAGTGCCCGCGACTGCGCGTTGGTGCGATACAGGATCGCGATTTGCTTCAAGCTGGTCCCGGCCGCCACCTCGCGCTTGACCAAATCGATCACCGCCAGCGCTTCGGACTCTTCGTCGAGAGCCGCGGTCACGCGCACCTTGTCGCCCACCTCGCCGTCGGTCCACAACGTCTTGCCCTTGCGACCCAGGTTGTGCGCGATGACGCCGTTGGCGGCGTCCAGAATGGTCTTGGTCGAGCGGTAATTCTGCTCTAGTCGGATTACTTTGGTCGCAGGATACAACCCTTCGAACTCGAGAATGTGCTCCACGCGCGCCCCGCGCCAGCTGTAGATCGACTGGTCGTCGTCGCCCACCACGAACAGGTTGCCGTGCACGGACGCGAGCCCGTCGATCATCGCCATCTGAATGGGATTGGTGTCCTGGAACTCGTCCACCAGGACGTAGCGAAAGCGGCGCGCGTACAATTCGCGCACGCGGTCGTCGGTCGCGAACAGCTCCACCACCTTGTTGATCAGATCGTCGAAGTCGAGCGCGTTCGCCTTGCGCAGGTCGCGCTCGTACTCGGCGTAGAGGGCCGCGATGCGCTGCTCGCCCGCCGAGATCGCGCGCTCGGCGGCGTCCGCCGGCGTCACCAGGTCGTTCTTCATGCGACTGATGCGGTCGCGCAGGACCCGCGGCGACTTCACGAAGCGCGCGTCGTTGGGATTGCGGGCCAGGATCGCTTTGACCAGCCCGGTGCTGTCGTCGGTGTCGTAGATCGAAAAGTCGCGTTTGACGCCCGCGGCGTCGCCGTGCCGGCGCAGGATGCGCACGCCCGTCGAGTGGAAGGTGCCCACCCACAGCATCTCGGTCGAACCCGGGTGCGCGCGCTCCAGGCGGTCCTTCATCTCGCGCGCGGCCTTGTTGGTGAAGGTAAAGGCGAGGATCTCGTAGGGAGACACCCGCAGGTCGCCCACCAGGTGGCCGATGCGTTCGGTCAGCACGCGCGTCTTGCCGCTGCCCGCCCCCGCGATGACGAGGACGGGACCTTCGGTGGTGAGAACGGCTTCGCGCTGCCGGTCGTTCAGATTCGTGGCGTGTGGCATAGCGTGGCGAATGCAACCCGAAGTTAGCACACGCCGCGGCGGCCCGGGAGGAGATTTTGTGCGCTCGGGAGGCCTAGAAGGTCGGGCCCATGTAGAAGTGGAACTTCATGTCGTCGTTGATCGTGCTGACGTCCGTCGGCCAGGCGAACTGGAAGCTCAAGAGGAAATAGCCGGCGTACATGTAGAGCCCAAAGCCGATGTCGGAGTAGGCCTGGTCGAGGCGGTCGTCGACGAACAGGTCGGGAATGCCCCGGTTCCACGCCGCGCCCACGTCGAAGAACGCGGTGGCGCCGATGTTGGTGAACCCCCAGCGCCCCGGCCATCCCAGGATGAGCGCGTCGATGAGCGGGAAGCGATACTCGAAGCTCCCGTACCACATGCGCGAGCCCTCGATCTCGTCCCATTCGTAGCCACGCAGTCGCGTCGGCCCGCCCAGGAAGAAGACGCGCGGGTCCTCGCCCACGCTGGCCGCACCGCTGAAGCGCAGCGCCAGGGAGTTCCGCCAGAACAGCGTCCGGTACCAGCGCCAGTCGACGTAGCCGGTGGTGCGCGACACGTCCGCCTCCTCGAAGGCGACGCCGCGCGCGAGCGAGATGCGCCAGCGCGAGCCGTCCACCGGGCCGAAGGGCCCGTAGAACGACGAGTCGTGGACGAACGCGAGGGACGGCTCGATCAGACGAACCTTCGACTTCTCCACCGTGGTGTACTGGAAGTCGACGGTCGGGTCGATGTCCTGGAAGAACTCGCGATCCGAATAGTACGCCTGCAGGTCGAGCTCCATCCGGTAGAACTTGTTGAAGGGCACGCTCATCAAACCGAAGATGCCGTAGTTGCGCTCGCTGAAGAGTTGGTTGGTCGAGAAGGTCTCGCCCACCGAGCTGACGCGGCTGTCGTAGTAACCGCTGAACTGGTACGCGCCGAAGGAGAAGTCCACGCGCCGTTTCAGGTACGTATACGCCACCAAGACGTCGGAATTGGCGATGTCCTGGTACAGACTGAAGGCGAACATCAGGTGATGGTCGCCCAGCATGTCGGAGAGTGCCACGCTGTTCGACAACCCGAAGCCGAAGCCGGACGAAAAGTACAGACCGCCGCCGCTCCCGATGAAGTCGGGCGCGAGCTTGGTGTGATACTTGTTGACCGTGGCGCCGCGGAACACCGCCTCGTCGGCGCCCACCGGCGCGTTCACGCCCTCCAGCCGCGGACGCACGCCGATCGGCGACTCCTTCGGCTCGGCCGGCTGCGGCGGGTCGAGCGGGCGGATGGCCGGCTGGTAGTCGTTCAGGTCGATTTCGTCGGGCTGCGATCCGGTCGAATCGCTTTCGGCCGCGACCGTCTCCCCGATCATTCCGGTGATGGTCGGCGAGGTGGAGTCGGCGACCGCGACGCCCTCTTCGACGGCGGCCGGTCTCTCGGCCGCCTGCGTGCTGTCCGTCGCGGCTTCGGCCTCCGCCGCCTTCTGCGAGACCTCCAGGTCCTTCGCGGCCACCTTGGGGTCGTGCGCCAGCACGCGACGCGCCGGCTCGGCGTACTTGCGCCCGAGCATCGTCTGCAGGTCGTCGGACACGTAGATGTCCCAACCGCCCTTCACGAAGGCCGAATACGCGATGCGCCCCTTCTCCTCGTGCACCGTCGGCGTGAACAGCCCGCCCAGCACGTCGGTGAAGCGGTAGGTCTCTCCCGTCTGGATGTTGCCCGCGTGCAGGTTGTTGACGCCGGACTCGTCCGACGCGTAGATCAGCGTCTTGCCGTCCGAAAGCACGATCGGTTCGGTGTCGTCTCCGCGCGATCGCACGATCGGACGCTGCTTGCCCGTCGCCAAGTCGAACTCGTAGATATCGTAGTCCGCCTCATCATTGACGTTGGCGGGGTCGAGGAAGTCCATCTCGCTCAACGCGGTCCGATTGTTGCCCTCGAAGTTCGCGGGCACCGGGATCGTGATCTCGGGATAGTAAACGAACACGAGTTTGTTGCCGTCGGGATAGAAGCGCGGCGTCAGCTGGTCCGCGGGGTCGTTGGTCAGCCGCTGCGTGGTCCCGTCGTCCAGGTTGATCAGCACCAGGTCGGTCTGGCCGTGGAAGGTGCCCGACACCACGATCTCGTTGCGCGTCGGGTGCCAGGCGGGAGAGGTCAGCCCGTTGGAGTCGATCTCGTACGTGCGCTCCTCGGCGGTCCGGAAGTTGCGCACGAAGAGCGCGTCGTGTCCCTTCGACTTCGCGACGAACGCCACGTAGGTTCCCGTCGGGTCGAAACACACCGAGCTCGTCAGCAAGTGGAGTGATTCGTACTTGTTGGTGCGTGAATCGGTGACCACGTTCGACACTTCCGTCCCGTCCAGGGCGGAGATGACGCGCACCTCGATCATGCCCGAGCGATCGGAGAAGAACACGATATGCTCGCCGTCGGGCGAGAGCACGGGTTTGGTGTTGTAGTAGGCGCGGTCCCTGATGTGGTCGGTCAGGCGCCGGCCGACGTCGTCGAGCTCCTGCTTGTCCGGGTACAGCGGCCAGTAGTGCTTGCGCAGAGCTTTCGACCACTGTTCGTACAACTGATCCTGGTTGAGACCCAGTGTGCGCTGCAGCGCCGCCTCGGCGCTGCGCGTGCCCGCGAGCGCGTTGAGGATCTCGAGCACTTTCTCGTGGCCATAGGTGTCGGCGATGTAATTGAAGACCGACTGGCCCTCCTTATACACGTAGAACCCGCTGATCAGATGGAACGGGTACAGGTAATCCTGAATGACGGCGTCGCGGATGAACATGTCCGCGTCGGCGTCCCACCCTTCGGCCAGGTACTCGGCCAGACCCTCGGCCACCCACAGCGGCATCGCGAACAGGTAGTTGCGCGTGAACACGTTGTCCAGCATCCGGTTGTAGACGATGTGGAAGGTGAACACGTGCGCCAGTTCGTGGATGGCGGTGTGGCGAAATTCCTTGAACGAACTCGTGAACGGCAGCACGATGCGCCGCCGCGACGGCTCCGCGAAGGCCTGCACGCCTTCGCTCAACTGCCCCGAGGTCACGTTGGTCTCGAGGAAGTCGGCGTGGTTCGAATAGAGGATCACGGGCACCTTCCACGGGAGCACGACCTTGAGCTTGTAGGTGTACTCCTCGTAGCCGTCCTCGAGGACGAGGGCGGCGCGCACGGCGAAGGCTTCCGCCCCCTCGTAATAGTGGATGTCGAAATGGGGAGTCGAGAGGACGTGCCAGGTGTAGTCGTTGTACTGGATCTTGTTGCGCCCGAAGTACTGCGCCGAGGCCGTAGCGGGAAGTAGAGCTCCGAGGAGGATCCCGGTGGCGATCGCCGCGAAAGTGGAGTGTAGCTTCATCTTACTGCCTTGGGACGCTACGCTGCGGCGGGGCGGGGAACGCGCCGTAGCCACGTGGGGCTAACGTCGATAATTATAAGGAGCCCCCGCCCATCGGGACAAGCAATTCTTCGGCCGTTAGTATTCGAACCGATACTTGAGGTCGAGGTTGAATTCGTCCGTATTCTGCCCCACGATTCCCGCTCGGTTCCTGCGCGAGTTGTAGATGAACTGCGACCGGAGCAGAAACTTGTTGCGGAGCCGGTATTCCACGCTGAATTCTTGCTCGCCCCCCACGGAGAGACCCCGCCGGTACTGTAGGTAGATGTCCTCCCAAAGATACCTTCCCACCCCGATCAGCGTCTCCTGGTCCGGGTCGGCGGCGGTGGCGTCTTCGCTGGCGCGCTGGTCCACGTCGACCGTGAACCCGCCCGCGAACTGCTCGTTGATCGCGCGCTCGAGGGTGTTGGTGGCGACCCCGCCCGCGACGATGTTGCCGCCGAGCATCTGCCAGATATCCGTCTCGGAGTAGCCCGGCTCCTCGTAGGCCAGCGAAATGTGCGGCTCGAGTTTGTCGTACGGCCACGAAAGCACCAGGAAGATGCGGTTGTCGACCTCGCCCGCACCCCGGTGCAGGGTGTACGCCTCGATGTTCATCGACGGTCGCAGCGTTTCGGAGGCCGAGAAGTCCATGGAACCGTCGGTAATCGTGAACTTGTTGCCGTAGAGCCGGTAGGAGCCGCGCAGGACCAACAGCTCGCCGCGGAAGTACATGCCGCGCTCGTCGCGCACGAACACGAGATCCTCCGCGCTCAACTCCACGTTCAGGTCCTGGTTGCGAACCCAAACGTTCTTGGGTGCGTAGACGTCGATACTGGCCAGCCAGCTGGGGCGCGCGGTGGGCAGCGCCAACACCGACCCGGTTCCGGTTCCGCTGGATAGATCCTTCGAGATGACGGCCTCACGCACGTCCACGCGCCCGGTGAGCTTGGGGATCTTCTCGCCGTTCCACTCCGACAAGCGCGCCGTGAGCGCACCGCCCAGGACCAGTTCCACGTCCGGAATCGAGTACAGCGGGAACTCGCGTGCGGCGACGTCCACCTGGTAATCGACCAGGCGGTAGTTCGACACGCGCGCCCATCCCGTCCCCACCAGCGAACCCTTCTTCCCCGATGCCGCGCTGAGCGACGTCAGTCGAATCACGTCGTCGACGAAGTCCACGCGCATCGTGATGTTGGTGGCTCCTTCTTGCACGCCGGCCACACGCAGTTCGCCGCGCGCGAGAGCAAGCGCCCCGGTCAAGCGCGGCGACGAAGGCGTACCGCTGGCCTCGACCCGCCCCGAAAGCACGCCCCTCAGGTTCGAGACGCCTTTGACGTAGGGCGTGAAGTTCGACAGCGCGTCGCCCGGTAGCGGATCGATCTCCAGGGTCACCTCCATCGGACGCTCTGTCTCGATGTGGGCTCCGTCGCGGAACGAGACCCGCATCGGAACGACGGCCGTCGCGCGCGCGGTCACCACCTGCGAGACATCGAGACGCACGATGCGCAGCGCTCCGTTCCGATACGCGACGTCGATGGTGGTGGGTGGGATCGGATGTCCCGGACCCGGGAGCGGCAGGAACGCGCCCTCGGTCCGCAGCTCGGGATCGTCCAAGGTGCCGCCGATGGCCACCGTGCCGGTATAGGTCGACGCCAGGTCGGCGGTGCGATGCATCGCGCGAAACAGCGACGAAAGATCGTACTGCCGCACCTCCGCGCTCACCGCGATGGGCGCGCGCCAGAACGATGCCGGCCGGTCCGCGCTCACGAGCACGCGCGGAGAAACGTCGCACGCCCACTCTCCCCGGGCCCACAACGTGTCGTCGCTTTCCTGCATCCACAGCTCGTGCAAGCGATAGCGCTCGCCGTCGAAGCCGAGGTCGGCGCGCGCCGCGTCGAAGGCGACGCTGTCGACCAATCCCTTCGTAATCGCTGCCGAAAGGCGCGCACGCGGGTTCTCCTCGCCCCCCTCGAGGCGCAGATCGAACGTGGCCAGACCCGCCAGCGCGATCGGCCACCGCAGCACGTCTCTGAAGATCGCGAGGTTGACATTGCGTCCCCACACGTGTCCGTCGATTTCGCGCGCGAACACGCGCCGGGTTCCCGAGATGCCGAACTCGCCGCGCGCCGATGCGAGCACCAGCGAGTCGACCGCCACGAAGTCCTCGCCCACGTCGATGACCGACGGGCCCGTCGACAACCAGGTCTCGTTCGGCGTCTCCAACGACGCGTGCTTCAGCAGGATGCGCGAGCGCTCCCCGCGCGTCACCACGTCGAAGTCGGCGACGAAGGCGGAGTCGCTGCGCGTCACGCGTACGTCGTGGATGCGCACCGACGTCGTATCGACGTCCATCAGCAGCGAGGGGTTCCGGACCGGGTGGCCGTAGACGCGCGCCCGCTTTCCCGAGAGCGACAGCGTGACCTCGGGCGCGGGCGTTCCCGCGTGGCGCACTTCCGCCTGCACGGTGCCGCTGTCGACCTCGGTGAATTCCCATGCGACGTCGCGCACGGTCCCGTTCATGTTGACTTGGAAGTCGTCGAGCGGACCCTCGAGCCGTCCGGTCAGGGAAAGTGCCCCGCCCACGTGCGGCAACTCGAAGTGTTGCCAGAAATACCCGAAGTCGGTGCCGTCGGCTTTGAAGACGATGTCGGCCGGGCCCCCGTCGGCGACGGTGCCCGTGCCCTCCAGTCGATAGTCGGGACGCACGGTCGAAAAGCGATCGATGGTCAATCCGATACCGTCCACCCACACCCCCTCGGCCGACACCTCGAAGGTCTCGTAGCCGTCGATGACGCCCCGTTCGAGGTCTCCACGCCACCGGTAGCGTCCCTCCGCCTTGGTATGCTCGACGTGAACCTGGCCGGTGAGCGACATGGGCGGCAGGTCGGAGTCTTCGATGAACCCGCGCCCCAGGTCGAGGTCCTCGACGCGACCGTCGAACACGAAGTCCTCGGATTCGATCTCGATGCGAAACGCACCGTCGACCGTGGAGCCGAACACCTTGCCGGCCAAGCGGTCGAGATCGAGCGCCTCGGGCGTCACGTGGCCGTCGAAGTCGACGCCGTCGAGCACCACACCCAACCCCTCGCCGCTTGCCCGCCCGCGCACCCCGAGCGAATCGACCGTGCCCGAGAGCGAGATGCGCGCGTCGAAGGTGCCCTTCTCGTCGGGAATCAGCCCCAGCTGGTGGAGCTCTTCGAGCGAGATCGGATTCAACACCAGCTCGACGTCCTGGAAGCGTCCCTCGCGGAACTCGCCCTTCGCCATCACGAACGACGAATCGAGCTTCACCGCGAAGTCGTCGACGAAGATGCTGCGCCAGTCGGAGCGCGCGTTCAATCGCACCGCCGAGACCGGGGTACGCGTGTCGATGAGGTAGGCCTTGCCCTCTTCGATCGAGACGCGTCCCACGCCGCGCTCGTATGCGAACGAGCCGTCCAGGTTGACGTCTCGAATGGCCAGCTGGGTCTCGTTGCCGCCGAAGGTCAGCGCGAGCCCGTTGATGCGAAAGTGGCGCACGTCGACCACCGGCGAGACCGCCTTCTTCTTCGCCCCCGGCTTGGGCACGCCGGAGCCGGGGAGGATCAAGCGGCCCTCTTCATCCTGGCGCAAATGAATGACCACGTTCTCGAGCTCGACGTCGTCGACGAGGAGGCGAAATGCGAATACCGGGACCAATTCGTACGTGACCGAGATGCGATCGGCGCGAAAGACGTTGTAGGACGCCTCTTGGGAGTGGTAGCGCAGCACGGGGTTCTTGAGATTGATGCGGCGCACGAACGTCCCCGATACCCCGTCGAGGGAGAACTCGAAGGGGGTGCCCGCCAGGTAGTGCCGGTTGATGTAGCCGGCGATGCGCTCGGGCAGAATACGGCTCTCGTGGTAAGCAACGACCGCCAACGCGATCGATATCACCACGGCGATAACCGCGGAAATGCGCCGCACGTTGCTCCGGCGGCGTTCCGGACCTGCCTGCTGGACGGAATCGCTCATGCCACTAGAAGATTTGACCCAGGCTCAGATAGAAAGTTCCGTTCTCATCGGTGTAGATGTCGGGCTTGAGGGGGTAGCCGTAGTCCACGCGAATGGGCCCGATGGGGGTATTGTAGCGAATGCCCAAGCCAATTCCGTACCGGAAGTCGTCCACTTCGGTCTCGGAGACGTCGGTGGTCAGGCGAAAATCGCTCGCCGTCACGTCCGAAGCCCGCCCCCACACGTTGCCACCGTCCAAGAAGAAGGTGCCCGCGAAGTTCCATTTGCCCAGAAGCGGGAGCGGGTAGCGGAATTCGACGTTGGCGAGCGCCATGAATTCTCCCCCGTCGACGGTGGAGGCGGTGCCCGTGACGGTGCGGGGTCCCAGGCTCGCTTCGTCGTAGCCGCGCACCGAGTTGCCACCGCCCAAGTAGAATCGGTCCTCGACCGGGACCGCGTCGGAGCGTCCGTACGCCGCCGAGTAGCCCACCCGGCCGCGCCACGCGAGCACCGAGCCGCCGCGCGTGTGATAGCGCTGCTCGTTTCCAGTAATCGAGTAGTAATCGTTCTTTCCACCCAGGATCCCGCCCGCCACGCTGGCCGAGAGGAGGCGGTACCGGCCGCGCCTCGGGTTGAGCACGAAGTCGCGCGTGTCGCGGCTCAGCGATCCACCCAGAATATTGGACCGCGATTCTTCTTCCGGGAGCCCGAACTCGCGGCGCGTGATGCTCTCGATCGAGAAGCTCCCCACTACTTCCGTGTCGTAGCCGAAATCGGGGCGCGGACGCCCGAAGTTGTGCGCGACGCCGAACGTCAAACCCTGCGTCTCGACCTCGAGGTTGGGCACCGTCTTGTCGTCCTCGAGGAAGGCGTTGACGCCCGCGGCCAGCTTGATGCCGAAGATGCGACGCTGCGCGAATACCGCGTCGTAGCGTGAGTACGTGTTGCTGACGTCGAACTCGTCGAAGTCGATGTCGTCGCCCGCGAACAGGTCGAACGCGTACTGGGCCTTGAAGCGCAGCGTGCGCCCCGTGCCGACCAGGTTGCGCGTGCCCCACTCCGCGAAGACGCGGCTCCCGAGCACGTTGCCCACGCCGAAGCCGGTCTCGATCCACGACTGCTTGCGTTCGCGCACGCGGATGCGAATGTCGACCGTTTGCCGCACCGGGTCGACGTTTTCGGGCACCACGTCGACCACGTTGAACAACCCGGTCTCGAACAAGTTGCGCTGCGTCTTGACGACCTTTTCGAAGCGGCACACGTCGCCGGGCTCGAGCTCGATCTCGGCCTCGATCACGCCCAGGCGCACCTCGCGGTTGCCTTCGACGGCGATGGCGCCCACGTTGAGCGGCTGCCCCGGATCGACGATGAAACGGATGTCGACCTCGCGGCCGTCCACCACCGTCGAATCGGCGACGACGACACCGAGGTAGCCGAGATTGAAGTGCTCGGTCTTGATGCGATAGACGTCGGTCTGGAGCAACGAGGCGTTGAAGGGCTTGCCGGGAGCCAGCAAGAGCTTCTTGCGCAACTCGGCTTCGCCGACGACGAGTGGTCGCGGGAAGCTCACCGTCCGCACCCGAATCGGCTCGCCCTCGACCACGCGAATAGTAATGTCGGCGAAACGTCCATTCTCCGAGTAATCGACGCGCTCGACTCGAACCTGGGCGTCGGGGTAGCCGACGGCGTGGTAGTACGCCTCGAGTTGGACGGCGTCGCGCTGGATTTGCTCGCGGTCGAACTTGGGTTTGCGCAGGATCGAGAAGAAAGACGGCTCCTTGGTGCGCATGCGGGCGCGGAGCACGTCGCTAGCGACGCCCTCGTTACCGACGATAGTGATGCGATTGACGAAGACGACGGGCCCGTCCTCGGGAGGGGGCGTCTCCTGCGCCTGCGCGAGACCCGCCGTGGCCGCGAGACCGCACAGCATCGCGACCATCGCGGCGCCCGGCGTCCACGCCTTGACACCGCTGCACCGCCGGGTGTATCTAACGAGCGACCACTGTCGTCTCCATATGACTGCGCGCGACGTTCGACCCATCGTCCCCCGTGTGAAGCTCCGGCCGCTCGTGATCGCCGCGGTGCTCGCCCTCTTGGTTTCCTGCAACTCCAAGGAGAAACCCGCCGACCCGGGGCTCTCGCCCGACGAGGCCTACCTCGTCGAATCCTACGTCCGCGTCCGGCGCGCGGGCGCGATGTTCCCGCACCAGCGCGAGCTCGCGGACAGTCTCCTCGACCGCATGGCGGGCGAGATCGACACCGTGCGCGTCGCGCGCACCACCGCCGCGCTCAACGCGAACCCCGAGCGCTGGGTCCTCGTCTTCCAGGCCATCGAGGAGCGCATGGGAGACCCGCGTGCGCAGCCCTCAGAATCCACTCGGGGTTGATCCCGCGCACCGAGACAGGTCCAAGACCAGGACGAACGCCATCAACAGGATGATGAGCACGAACCCGCCCTGCGTCAGCCAATCGCGCACGCGCCGGTTGAGCGGGCGGCGCGTGACGCCCTCGACGGCGAGGATCGCCAAGTGGCCCCCGTCGAACGGCAGGAGCGGGATCAGGTTGAACACGCACAGATTGATATTGAAGAACGCCAGGAAGCTGAGCAGGTAGTCGAAACCCCAGTTCGCGACGTCACCCGCCATCTGCGTGATCGTGATGGGCCCGCCCAAGGTGCTAACGCCCATGCGGCCCGTAATGAGCAACCCCAAGTACCCCACGATCTGCGCCGTGGTCGCGTTGGCGGCTGCAAAACCGTTGCCGATGGACGTGAAGAAGCCCTCGCGCCGCCGCTCCGTGTACGGGTGGATGCCGATGATCCCGACCGTCGTGAGCTCCGAGGTCGTACCCGGCTTCAATACCTGCTTGGGCTCCGGCACGATGGTGTCCGCGTGCGCCAGCCCGTCCAGCTCCCAGCGGAAATAGAGCGGCCTGTTCGCGTT
Source organism: Candidatus Latescibacterota bacterium (assembly GCA_022615275.1). Taxonomy (GTDB): domain Bacteria; phylum Krumholzibacteriota; class Krumholzibacteriia; order WVZY01; family JAKEHA01; genus JAKEHA01. The sequence goes on along the minus strand of JAKEHA010000039.1, from coordinate 9,495 downwards.
CGCGTTGATGATGCGCACCAGGTCGCCGTAGGTGGTCACCAAGGTGTCGTTGATGGCCTCGATCACCGCGCCGTTCTCGATCCCGGCCCGGTGCGCGGGTCCGTTCTTCTGGACGCGACCCACCCGCGGCGGATCGAAGGCGAACATGCCGATCGAAACCTGCCGCTTCTCGACCTTGGGTTCGAGATGGATCTCGCGCTCGCGTGCGCCGCGGCGCACGACGAGGGTCTTGCGCTTCGACGGTTCGTCGATGAGGAGCGTCACCACGTCGTACCAGTCCTCGACGCGAGCGCCGTCGATGGACAGTATGCTGTCGCCGGTTGCGATGCCCGCGAGTGCGGCCGGCCCGTCGGCCGTCACCAAGCCGACGCGCGTGGTCGGATTCACGTTCACGCCTTGCACCAGGTACACGCCGACGAAGAGCAGCACCGCGAGCAGGTAGTTCATGAACGGTCCCGCCAGCAAAATGGCGGCGCGGATCAGTTTGCGCTGCGTCGTGAAGTAGCGCTCGCGCGGAATTTCGGAGTCCGGCGTCTCGTCGAGCGGGCCCGGCGGATGGTCCGGATCGGGAGGGGGCACGTCGGCGAGGTCCGACTCGCCCGCAAATTTCACATAGCCGCCGAACGGAAGCGCCGAGACGGCGTACACCGTCTCGCCTCGCCGCCAGCGCACCAAGCGCTTGCCGAATCCGATCGAGAACACCTTGACGTAGACGCCCGAGAACTTGGCAACGATGAAGTGGCCGAACTCGTGGACGATGATGACGACGCCAAGGACGAAGAGACCGGCCAGAATGGTGGTGAGCATCGATGCCTCGCGGTTCTAGCGCCCGTCTCCGCGGGTCGCGGTCGTGTGGTGTTCGCGAATCCAGCGGCGCGCCTCGTCGTCCGCCGCGACCACGTCGTCGAGCGAGGCGACGGCGCGCGCGGGCAGCGCCTCGAGCGCGGACCCGATCAGCTCCGGTATGGCGGTGTACGGGAGCCGCCCGGCCAGGAACGCCTCCACGGCCACCTCGTTGGCGGCGCTCAACACCGTGGGCGCGGTCCCGCCCGACTTCGCGGCGGCAACCGCCAGAGGGAAGCACGGGTAGCGGCGCTCGTCGACGGGCGCGAAGGACAAGGCCGGGAACTCGAGCACGTGGGCGCCCAGGTCCGACTTCAGGCGATTCGGGTACGCGAGCGCGTACAGGATCGGAATGCGCATGTCGGGGGTCGCCATCTGCGCGATCATCGATCCGTCGACGAAGCGCACGACGGAATGCACGATGGACTGGGGATGGATCACGACGTCGATCTTTTCGTACGGCAGCCCGAAGAGCCAGTGCGCCTCGATGATCTCGAGCCCCTTGTTCACCAGCGTCGCGCTGTCGACGGTGATCTTCGCACCCATGCGCCAGGTCGGGTGCGCGAGGACGTCGCGCACCGCGACCTCCGCGAACGTGGCGGGATGGCGGTCGCGCAAGGCACCCCCCGAGGCGGTCAGAATCACGCACTCGACGTCCGCGCGCGCGCTACCCGCGAGGCACTGCGCGATGGCGACGTGCTCGCTGTCGATGGGCACGATCTCGACACCCGCGGTGCGCGCGGCGCCGATCAACAGCTCGCCGCCGGCGACGATCGACTCCTTGTTCGCGATGGCCACCGGGATGCCGGCCTCGAGTGCCGCCAGTGTGGGCGCCAGGCCGACGAAGCCGACCAGCGCGTTGACCACCAGGTCCGCGCCGCTGTCGCGCACGAGATCGAGGAGAGCCGCTTCGCCCACGCCGGAGAGTCCGGCGCGGCGCGCGGGATCGTTGGCCACCTCGGCGGCGGCGGCCGCGTCGGTCACGACGAAGCGCGCGTCGGGGTGGTCCGCGCACTGCGCGCGCAACACGTCGACGTTGCGATGCGCGGCCAGACCGACCACCCGGAACTGATCCGGGTGGCGCCGGACGACATCGAGGACGTTGCGACCGATCGAGCCGGTCGACCCGAGGACGACGATTCGTTTCATGTTGGCTTGGGACGGCGCTTCCAGCCCGCCCCATGGCTGTAACCTATTGAAAAATCACGAACTTGAGGAAGTAGTATATGAGAGGGGCGGTGAAGAGTAAACTGTCAAATCGGTCCAGGACACCCCCGTGGCCCGGAATCAGGTTCGAGGTGTCCTTGATCTCCGCGTCGCGCTTGAGCATCGACTCGAACAGGTCGCCCAGCAACCCCACGAGCGAGGCCAGGACGCCCATGACCACGCCTTCCCAGGCCTTCAGGTAGCCCGCGAAGCTGACCGACGAGACCCAGCCCGCGAGAGCGCCGAACAGCACCCCGCCCAGCGCCCCTTCCCACGTCTTGTGGCGCGAGACGCGCGGGAGCAGCGTGTGCGATCCGAACAGGGATCCCACCGTGTAGGCGCCCGTGTCCGAGGCCCACGTCATCGCCACCACCAGGAACACGAACGAGGCCCCCTGCTCGTAGGGAACTCCGACCGCGTTCGGGAGTTCGCGCAAGAGAACGAAGTGCGACGACAGATACGCGACGTAGATCACGCCGAAGATGGTGGTCGAGACGTGGTAGGCGGCACGCCGGTTGTCCTTGCGCGCGAGTTCGAGTCCCATCAGCGCGATCAGGATGAACGTGAACACGAAGTTCGCGTACTGACCGCTGCGAAAATAGATGTAGGTCGACAAGGTGATACCGGACGCGACACCGATGCCGCGGTACGGATGCATGCCTTTGGCGCGCATCATCGCGTAGAACTCGAGCATCCCGAGCACGATGACGAGGTCGATCAGGGCCAGGAACGCGAACCCGCCCGCGCGCGTGATGATGATGAAGAGCGGGACGAAGACGATGCCGGCGGCCACGCGCGCGACGGCGGTGCGCCACCGCGGGCGCGGTTGGGCGGGGACGGCGGCGCCTCGTGTTCGTTCCGGGTGCACGGGTCGTCTCCGGCTACGTGGAGTGGAGCCCGTAGCGGCGCTCGCGGCCCTGGTAGGCGCGGATGCCGGCGATCAGGTCCGTCTCGGTGAAATCGGGCCACAGGACATCGGTGACCCAGATCTCCGTGTAGGCGATCTGCCACAACAGGAAGTTCGAAATGCGCAATTCGCCGCTCGTGCGCACGAGCAGGTCGGGGTCCGGCAGCGAGGGGTCGTACAACTTCTCGCGGAAGTGCTCTTCGTCGATGTCCTGCGTGCGTATCTCTCCGGAGGCCACGTCGTTGCACAGGCGGCGCGCCGCGTCGACGATCTCCGCGCGCCCGCCGTAGCTCAAGGCCAGGGTCAGCACCAACCCGCGGTTCTTGGACAGCTTCTCGATGGAGCGATCGAGCGCCGAGCGGGTCGCCCTCGGCAGTAGATCGAGCCGCCCGATTGCGTTCAAGCGCACGCCGTTCTCGTCCAGCTCCAGGGTTTCCCGCCGCAGCACTTCCTCGAGAAACACCATCAGGCCCGTCACCTCGGCTTTGGGACGGCTCCAGTTTTCCAGCGAGAACGTGTAGAGGGTGAGGTACTCGATGCCGATGCGCGCCGATGCGCGCACGCACTTGCGCACCGGCTCGGTGCCGGCGCGATGGCCGGCCAGGCGCGGGAGGCGCCTTTTCTTGGCCCAGCGGCCGTTGCCGTCCATGATGACGGCGATGTGTCTGGGTAGATTCTCCGCGCCCTTGAGCGACTCGATCTCTGCGTCGAGGTCGTTGCTCACAACTCGAGGATTTCCTTTTCCTTGGCCGCGACCGCTTCGTCCACCTTCTTGACGTAGGCGTCGGTCAGCTTCTGGATGGCATCCTGCTTGGACCGCATCTCGTCTTCCGAGATGTCGTGTTCCTTTTCCAGCTTCTTGATGCGCTCGTTGGTGTCGCGGCGCACGTTGCGCACCGCCACCTTGGAGTCCTCCCCGATGCGCTTGACCACCTTGACCAAATCCTTGCGACGCTCTTCGGTCAGCGTCGGGATCGGCAGCCGGATGGTGCCGCCGTCGTTCTGCGGGTTCAACCCCAGCTCGGAGGCCTGGATGGCCTTCTCGATCTCGGTAATGAGCGAGCGGTCCCAGGGCTGGATCGTGATCATGCGCGCGTCCGGCACCGCGATGTTGGCCACCTGCTTCACCGGCACGTGCTGGCCGTAGTAGTTGACCTTGATGGTATCGAGGATGGCGGGACTGGCCTTGCCGGTGCGAATCCCGGCCAGCTCGTGCACCAGGAGCTCGAGCGTCTTCTTCATGTGCTCTTCGGTCTTCTTGTATTGCTCGTCCAACATGTCAAAGCCTCCTAACGAGCTACGACACGATGGTGCCGACCGGCTCGCCGCGCACGACACGCAGCAGATTGTTCTCGCCCGTGAGCTTGAACACCACGATCGGCAGCCGGTTTTCCATGCACAGGGATATGGCGGTCGCGTCCATCACGCCCAAACGGCGGTTCAAGACGTCGATATAGGCGAGGGATTCGAAGCGCTTGGCACCCGCGTCCTTCATGGGGTCGCCGTCGTAGACGCCGTCGACCTTGGTCCCCTTCATCACGACGTCGGCCTCGATCTCGATGGCGCGCAGCGCCGCCGCGGTGTCGGTGGTGAAGTAGGGATTGCCGGTGCCGCCCGCGAAGATGACCACGCGGCCCTTTTCGAGGTGGCGGATGGCGCGGCGCTTGATGTAGGGCTCCGCGAGCTGCTCCATCTTGATCGCGGTCAGCACGCGCGTGTCGACGTCGATGCGCTCGAGCGCGCTCTGGAAGGCGAGCGCGTTGATCACCGTCGCCAGCATGCCCATGTAATCGGCGGTGACGCGGTCGATCCCGTGCTCGTTGGAGCCGCCGCGCAGGATGTTGCCGCCGCCGATGACGATCCCGATCTCGGTACCGAGGGCTTTGACCTCGGCGATCTGCTTCGAGTAATCGGCGAGCTTGTCGAAATCGATGCCGCCGCTCTCGTCACGCGCGAGAATCTCGCCGCTGAACTTGAGCAGAATCCTCTGGAACCTCAAGCGGTTCAGAACGGCACCCCCTGAAAAACGACTACTGACCCAACTGGAAACGGGCGAAACGCGCGACCTTGATATTCTCGCCCAGTTTCGCGATGGCTTCGCTGACCAGCTCGGAGACCTTCTTGTCGTTGTCCTTGACGTAGACCTGATCCATGAGGGCGGCTTCGGCGTAGAACTTCTCGATGCGCCCCTGCACGATCTTGTCGACCACCGCGGCCGGCTTGCCTTCTTCGAGCGCCTGCGCGCGAAACACTTCCTTCTCCTTGGCCAACAGGTCGGCGGGGATGTCCTCGCGGGTGACCCCCAGCGGTGCCGCCGCCGCGATGTGCATAGCCAGGTTCTTCACCAGATTCTGGAAGTCGTCGGTGCGCGCCACGAAGTCGGTCTCGCAGTTGACTTCGACCAGCACGCCGATGCGGTTGCCGGGGTGGATGTACGAGACGACGAGACCTTCCGAGGTCTCGCGGCCGACCTTCTTGGCGGCCTTCGACAGCCCGCGGATGCGCAGGAATTCGATCGCCTTCTCGATGTCGCCCGCGCTCTCCTCGAGCGCCTTCTTGCAGTCCATCATGCCCGCGCCGGTACGCGCGCGCAGGTCTCTCACCAGGTTCGCACTGATTTCCATCGTTCTCTCCACGTTCCTGTCTCTTCGATCAACGTCGTTTACGCTACCGACTTCGCGCTCTCCGGTGCCTCGGCGTCGCCGCTCGAGACGTCGCGGCCTTCGGTGAAGCGCAAGCGACCCTCCATGCACGCGTCGGCCACCACCCGGGCGAACAGCCCGATGGCGCGCATGGCGTCGTCGTTGCCCGGGACCGGATAGTCCACTTCGCCCGGGTCGGCGTTGCTGTCGACGACCCCCACGATGGGAATGCGCAGGCGGCGCGCTTCGTTGACGGCGTTCTGCTCCTTCTTGGTGTCTACGATGAACACCAGGCCCGGCAGGTCGGTCATGTTGCGCACGCCGCCGAGCGTCTTCAGGATTCGCTCCCGCTCCTTCGCGAAGCCGGAGATCTCCTTCTTCGAGAACTGCGAGATGGTGCCGTCGATCTCCATCTTCTCGAGATACTGCAGCCGGTTCAAGCTGCGGCGCACGGTATTGAAGTTGGTCAGGGTACCGCCGAGCCAGCGCTCGGTGACGTAGGGCATGCCGCAACGCTCCGCTTCTTCGCGGATGGCGTGCTTGGCCTGGGGCTTGGTTCCCACCAGGAGCACCGACTTGCCCGCGGACGTGACCTCGCGAATCGCGTCGCGCGACGCGTTGAGCAAGGAAAGCGTTTGTTCCAGATCGATGATGTGGATGCCGTTCTTCTCGGCAAAAAGATAGGGCTTCATCTTCGGGTTCCACCGCTTGGTCTGGTGGCCGAAGTGAACGCCCGCTTCGAGCAGCTCTTGCAGGGTGAGTTCACCCATGGTAATGACCCCTTTCGTTTCGGTTGAACCTCCACCGCGTCGAACCGTCGACCCCGGCCACGACCGGGGCACCGAGACGATCCGCTTGGGTCGCGGTGTGCGACGTTGTCGGCGGCGCGGCACTCCTACCCGCTCGCGGCCGACGTCCATCGTGCCCAGTGGTTGATGATCTATGGAGGCCCGCGGTCCGCACCGGACATCTCACCCGGGCGCCGCGCAATCGTCAGCGCTTCGAGAACTGGAACCGCTTGCGGCGTCCCGCGAGGCCGTACTTCTTGCGTTCTTTCATGCGCGGGTCACGCGTCAACAGACCGCGCGACTTGAGCATCGGATGATAGCGCTCGTCGATCTTCACCAGCGCGCGCGCGATGCCCAATCGCAACGCACCGGCCTGCCCCGTCACACCGCCGCCGTCCGCGGTCGCGTCGACGTCATACTGCCCCGTCGTCTCGGTCGCTTCCATCGGCTCGCGCACCAACAGGACCAACGTCTCGCGGCCGATGTAGGCCTCGAGGTCTTTTCCGTTGACCGTGATCTTGCCCGAACCGGGAGTCAAGAAAACGCGAGCGACCGCTTCCTTGCGCCGTCCGACCGACCCCGTTAGGGGCGCCTTGGCAACTTCTGCTTTCTTCGCCATGTCGTTCCTTTGTATGAAATCAGTAACCCGTCGGCGGCATGCTTTGCGGCTTTTGCGCGGCGTGCGGATGATCGGGACCGGTGTAGATCTTGAGCTTCTTGAGCATACGGCGACCGAGACGCGTGCTCGGGAGCATGCGTCGCACGGCCAGGTGCACGACCCGGGTCGGATCCTGTTCGATCACGTCGCGCATGCTGCGCACCTTGAGGCCGCCGGGATAACCCGAGAAGCGATAGTAGAGCTTCTTCTCGCGCTTGGACCCGCTGATACTCACCTTGTCGGCGTTGACGACCACGACGTGGTCGCCGAGCGACAGGTGCGGCGAAAACTCGGGATGATGCTTGCCGCGCAGCACGTTCGCGATCTCACTCGCCAGACGGCCCAGGGGACGATCGCTCGCGTCGATGACGTACCAGTGTTCCTTGACGTCCGCGGCTTTAACAGTATGGGTCTTCATGAACATAGCAAACCACCTGCGCGACCACTCGCGCGCCCCAAGCACTAAGCTATTGGGGAAAAGTCGATAAGATATACCAGCGACGGGGCTTCCCGTCAAGCCCGGGTTTCGGGGTTCCGCCGCGAGCCCGGCGGGTTTAGCGCGCAATCACGAACTTGCGGGTTACCGTCGCCCCGGACCCGGTAACGCGACAGAAGTAGACCCCGCTGGGAAGCCCCCTCCCCCGCTGGTCGCGGCCGTCCCATTCGATCCGCACCGGGCCGGCCACACCGGCCCCCGATATCGTCCGCACCATGCGCCCGGCCACGTCGAACAGGTCGACCCGCACCTGCGACGCAACCGCCATATCGATGTCGATCCATGCCGCCCCGGTGGTCGGATTCGGCGCCACCTCCCCGACCGAGAAGGGGAGCGGGCCTGCGGGCCCGCGCACGGCGGACAGGACGTCCCCCGCCGCCGTCACCCGCTGGGCGTAGATGTCGCCGTTGTTGCGACGAAAGTCGTGCCAGGCGACCATCGCTCCTCCGGCGCCGTCCGTGGCGATGGTCGTGGTTTCCTGGTCGTTGATGGCATTGCACAAGGCCACCCCGTTGGCCGTCCACTGGACCACTCCCGCTCCGTCGACCCGCTGGGCGTAGATGTCGGGTGTCCCCGCGCGGAAGTCGTGCCACGTCACGATCGCGCCGCCGGCACCGTCCGTGGCGATGGCGGGAGTCCACTGGTTGTTCGCCGCCGTGCACATGGCAACCCCGTTGGCGGTCCACTGCGCCACACCCGATCCGTCGATGCGTTGCGCATAGATGTCGTAGGCGCCCGTGCGGAGGTCGTACCACGTGACGATCACGCCGCCCACTCCATCGGGGACGAGAACCGGGAACCACTGGTGGCTGGGTGCCGTGCACACAGCCACTCCATCGGACGTCCATTGCGGGGCACCCGAGGCGTCGACCCTCTGCGCATAGATGTCGAAGGTCGATCCGCGACCGTCGTGCCAGGCGACGAACGCCCCGCCGGCGCCGTCCGCGACGATCTCGGGAGACTCCTGATCGTCAACGGCGGTGCACAGCGCCACCCCGTCGGCGGTCCACTGGACCGCTCCCATGGCGTCGATCCGCTGCGCGTAGACGTCGAAGTTGCCGCTACGGAAGTCGAACCAGGTCACGATCGCTCCGCCGGCACCGTCCGACGCGATGGCCGGCGCCCATTGGTTGTTCGCGGCGGTGCACAGCGCCTCGCCGTTCGCCGTCCACTGGACGATCCCCTGGTCGTCGATCCGTTGCGCGTAGATATCGTGATTGCCGCTGCGCGTGTCCCGCCACGCGACGATGGCCGAGCCACCCTCGACGACGACCACCGGCCCCCACTGGTGGTTCGTCGCGGTGCACAGGGACTGCCCGTCGAGCGCCCATTGCACCGCACCCGCGGCGTCGATGCGCTGCGCGTAGATGTCGAAGTTGCCGCTGCGGGCGTCGTGCCACGACACGATCGCACCGCCGGCGCCGTCGGAATCGAGCGCCGCGGCGTATTGATCGCCGGTCAGCGTGCACACCGGGACACCGTCGATCGTCCATTGGACGGCTCCCCCACCGTCGATTCGCTGCATGTAGACGTCGTAGTGGCCGTTGCGGGAGTCGCGCCACGCCACGATCACCCCGCCGGCACCGTCGCAGATGGCGACGGGGACCTCCTGATCGCTGGGAGCGATCGAGATCGCGTTGCCGTTGAACTGCCATTGCGCGGCGCCGGCGCGAGGGATCAGCACACCGGCGACAACCAGGGACAGGCTGACGAGCAGGCGTCGAGGGGTTCTCATCGCATTCCTCCCGGAGTCGAGCGAGCGCGAAGTCGTAGCAGCGTCCGGGCTATCGTACCACGGGAGGGGAGTCCTAGTGGGCCGGTTGGCGGGCCCCTTCCACGGGTACCTCGGCCGGCACGCGCAGCAGGGCGTCGTACGACCGCACGATGGAGGCGGTAAGGAACGCCAACAGGGCGATCAGCAGCACCAACAACGGGATGCTCACCGGCGCCACCGG